>CALLYA010000497.1 GCA_937875495.1 uncultured Verrucomicrobiota bacterium | reverse complement strand
AAAGACGTTGGTATAGGCGAAGGCGTTGGTGACGTCGAAAAAGATGACATCGACACCGGCATCGGACAGCATTTGGGCGTTCTTCCGAATCACCCACTCGTCATCGGCGAGGTAATACCCATAGAGCGGTTCGCCCCAGTGGTGAAAGATCCCTTTGGGTCCCCATTGCGGATCGTTCGGGTTGGCATCCAGGATCTTGGAGATGTCGTGCAGGGCGGTTCCGTGCTGTCCGTGCCAGATGTAATAGAACATCGCAACGGTCTTTTGTTCGCGGGGCGGCCCGGTCTTGGGGAAGGTCGCAACGTTGCGCTTGAGCCCATCGACCGCGAGCCAGGTGTCGCTGTCATTGGCCCAGGTGGGGGGAGCCTGCGGGGTGGGCTGGGCCTCCAGGCGGGTGCCCAAAAGAAGGCTGCCTCCGAGGAGGGCAAGGCAGAGGGCGTAAAGGCTTGATTGGCGATGTTGCATGATGGGGAATGAGAAGTGGTTGGTGGGAAGTGAGTGGTGGGAGCTTAGCAGTTCTTGATGATGTCGTAAGGTTTTTCTCTGGATTTGTCCACTGGGTTTGTGTCCTTGGCGGTTGAAATGAGCTGGGTGGCAACTCTTGGCTGGTATTGGAGCGGTAGATGCAGGGCTTGGAGCTTCGGTATCGAAATCGAAATCGAAATCGGTATCGGTATCGAAATCGAAATCGAAATCGAAATCGAAATCGAAATCGGTATCGAAATCGAAAGGGAATCGAGAGGACGCGTGATTCGGCGTCGGGGCTCTACCATCTGCGTTGCCTTGCCGGTTTGACGGGGTTGTTTGGGGAGTGATAGTTTGACATTCAACCTGGGCTGAATCCAGCCCCTGGCCCATTCGAGCTGTGCAGGGATAGAGGTGGATGTGACTTCATTTGAGCGGATGCTGCATCAAGATCGGTGGACGCGCGAGGAGCTGGTGGAGATGCTTCGTGCGGAGGGCGATGACCGGCTCGCCTTGTTTCGGCGCGCGGTCGAGGTCAAGGCGCAGTACGTTCAAAACAAGGTCTATTTTCGCGGTTTGATCGAATTCTCGAATATCTGCCTGAAGAACTGTTTTTATTGCGGGATCCGGCGGGACTCGAAAAACGTCCGCCGGTACAACCTGAGCGACGAAGAGATTTTGGGGGCCGCGCGGTTTGCGTACGAGAACGACTACGGCTCGATCGTGCTCCAGAGTGGGGAGGTGGACACCCCTGCTTTTGTGGAGCGCGTTGATTCCTTGTTGCGGCGGATCCGGGAACTTTCCGACGGTGCATTGCGGGTGACGCTTTCGCTGGGCGAGCAGGCGGAAGAGACGTTTCGGCGTTGGTTTGAAAGCGGTGCGCACCGTTACCTCCTGCGGATCGAGGCCTCGAATCCGGAGCTCTACCGCAAGCTCCATCCGCACGACGAGCGCCACCGGTTCGAGCGGCGGCTCGAGGCGTTGCAGACGTTGCAGAGAATCGGTTATCAAACCGGCACGGGCGTCATGATCGGGCTGCCGCTCCAGCGTATGGAAGACCTGGCCGACGACCTGTTGTTCATGCAGCGATTCAACATCGACATGGTGGGGATGGGCCCCTACATCGAGCACCGGGATACGCCGTTGTACGCCTTTCGAGCGAAGCTGCTCCCCTTGGCAGAGCGGTTTGATCTGTCGCTCAAAATGGTGGCTGCATTACGCATTTTGATGAAGGACATCAACATCGCTGCGGCGACTGCGCTCCAGGCGATCGACAAGCTGGGCAGGGAAAAGGCGATCCAGGTGGGGGCCAACGTGATCATGCCGAACATCACTCCGGGCGAGTATCGAGACGATTACGCATTGTACGAGAACAAGCCCTGCACCGACGAGAGCCCGGAGGACTGCAAGGCCTGCCTGGAGGCGCGCATTGCGATAGCCAACAGCACGGTTGCCTATGGCGAATGGGGCGATTCGCTGCACTACGGTCGAAGAACCGGGGGCTGAGGTCCGCTGTGGGTGAAGCTTTGGCCCTGTGAATGAGGGGGTCTTTGCGTTTGGGTATGAAGATTGCGCGCCGAAGCGTGGTTGCCATCGATTTCGATTTCGATTTCGATTTCGATTTCGATTTCGATTTCGATTTCGATTTCTGCGGAATCTGCGGAATCTGCGGATCCCTCCGGTGTCTATCAGACTGGCCCGGGCCGACTACCGCTGCCCACTTGGCCGAAGGGATTTGGAATCCCACTGGAATCGGTTAGGGTGCTTTTTGTTATTGCCTTGGGTGTTGGCCGTTTTTAGGGGAGCGATCGTGACGAGGATACGCAGGGATTTACGCGCGATGTTGGGCGATGGGCTCGCCTTCAGTCTGATGGTCGGACTGGGTGAGACTTACATCGTGGCGTTCGCCTTGGCCATCGGCATGACCGAGGTCTGGTCTGGATGGGTAGGGTCGGTGCCGATCCTGATTGGTGCGATGATTCAGCTGGTTTCCCCGAGGGCGGTTCGGTATCTGCGCTCGCACAAGCGCTGGGTGGTGATCTGTGCCGCGGTCCAGGTCTTTGCGCTGTGGGTCCTGGCGCTTTCTGCCTTGATGGACACGGTTTCGCCTGTGTTGATCTTCGCGTTCGCGGGATTGTACTGGGCCGGAAGTCTGGGCACGGGGCCTGCCTGGAACACGTGGGTCGGTACACTGGTGCCGAAGTCGATTCGTCCAAGGTTCTTCGCGACGCGCAGCCGCATTGCTCAGGGGGCTGTGATGGTCGGCCTGGTGTTGGGTGGGTTGGCGCTACAGTATTCGGAACGTTTCGGGGTCGCGACGGTCCACGTATTTCCTCTCCTCTTCTTCTTGGCTGGGGTGTCTCGGTTTGCTTCGCTGCTGTTTTTACTGCGCCAGACGGAGCCGCAGCCGATGCCGCCGGGCCAGCGCGAAGTGGTGGCGCTGGAGCTTATGAAGCGCTTTTTCAAGGCGGAGGACGGGCGGCTGCTGATGTACATGCTGTTGATGCAGATCGCGGTTCAGACCTCGGGCCCTTTTTTTACGCCCTATATGTTGGGCAACCTGCAGCTCTCCTATCTGCACTATTTGGTCCTGATCGGCATCGCGTTTATTGCGAAGATGGTGGCGCTTCAGTTCCTCGGCTCCGCCGTCCAGAAGATCGGCTCGTACAAGGTCCTGGTCATTTCCGGGTTCGGGGTCATTCCGCTGGCGGTCCTATGGATCTTCAGTGACAATCTCTGGTACCTGCTGCTATTGCAGATCTATTCCGGGGTTGCCTGGGCGGGGTATGAGCTGGCGACCTTTTTGATGTTGTTTGAGCGAATTCCGGAGCGGGAGCGAACCAGTATCCTGACCTCCTTCAATTTTGCCAACGCCACGGCTTTGATCATGGGCGCACTGATCGGCGGGTTCACCCTGAAGCTGCTCGGGACGGATCAGCGGGCGTACCACATCCTGTTCATCCTCTCGAGCGGGATGCGAATTGCCACGCTGCCGATCCTGGCGTCGCTCGGAAGTCGCAATGTGCGGCCGAGAAAGATCATGCTGAGGATCCTCGGGGTCCGTCCGAACACCGGCTCGATCGACACCCCGTTGGTCACGAGTATGCGGGTGTCGGGCTGATCGTGTGGAGCCCGGGAGCTGGCGGCGGCAACTTGGTTGGGGTCGTCCGAAAATCTATTGCGAAGAAAGCTCAGGTTCGGGGTCGCTATCGGCCTCGGTATCGACACAGATCCGACAGATCGGACAGATCGGACAGATCGGACAGATCGGACAGATCGGACAGATCGGACAGATCGG
>CALLYA010000496.1 GCA_937875495.1 uncultured Verrucomicrobiota bacterium | reverse complement strand
AAAAGGCGCGTTCCATCATGCGTCGCCTCCAGGGAATGGTTGCCGATCCGTCAGACCATTGTCTGAATCGGGGTCGGAATCGGGATCGGAAAGACTCGCGCAGAGGGGCAGAGCATGAGCCCCACCCACTCGGATGGCCAGGTCGAAAACGCCACCGCGTCCTCTGCGAGGGGCTCTCCGGATCCGGATGGGAGAGCGGATACTGCCACCGTATCGTGATGGCCTCTATCATTGGAGAAAATGGGTGGCAGCTCGGTATCAGGGTTGCGATGCGGCCTTGAAGACCTCCTCGACGATCTTCGTGAACCGTTCCAGCTCCAGGAATTCCGTCTCGGGGAGGGATTCAACCATGCGGTCGAGGCCCTTTTGAAGGGCGCGGCTCTGGGCCTGGTTGAAGTGATCCATTGTATACACCTCCTCGGAGGACTCAAACTGCCGGATGCTTTGATCGAGTTCCTCGGCAAGGACCTGTTTGGCAAGCTTGCGGTTGGCCTCGCCGAGATTGGGCGCGAGCATGGCGAGCTGCCCTTCCAGCAGGCTTTCGTATAGGTTTTGGTCCTTGAATTTCTCGTACTCCTCCCAGGTGGTCAGCTCCTCAGGCGACAGCAGTTCCTCGAGGTGTGTGCGGAGGTCGCGCTTGGCCTGAGCCTTCTTCTCGAGCACATCCTTGGCCGGGACATTCCCGGCGCTGATGGCCTCAATGATGGCCTGTCGTTCTGCCATGGAGTAATCCAGGAGGAGCTCACGGACCGCGGGCTGGGTTTCAGTTGACAGGTCCAGAACGGTAAACAGCTCCCCGTAGCTCATGTCCAGCAAGATCCCCAATTGTGCCCGCATGACACGCTGCTGTGTTGCCTGGTCACTCAGGGGTGCCTCCTCGGTTTGGGGTGTGGACGGTTCGCTCTCCGCATTCGGGGCCTCGACCTCTGTCGGAGGGGCATTGGTGGAAACCGCCTTGAGCTGGTCTTTGACCGCCTCGAGCATGGCCTGTTGGTGTTCGAGTTGATGTTGCCGGTGGTATTGTTCGTGGTGGAGCGCTTCGGACTGCAGTTTTTCTTCCTGCAGCCTGCGCAGTTTGATGCTGACGGCGAGCCCCCATGCCAGCGCGCCGATCGTCACAAGCAGGAGGAATATTTGTAGTTTGGACTTCATTACGGGATTCCTTTCAACCGATCGCTGGTGGGGAGTACGAGATCGCCGAGGGGGTGACGGCACGGTCGTAGCAATGCGAACGCGCGGATGCAGTGGTTATCTGACTTCGGTGGGCTGCGGTGTATGGGGTGAGAACTCCTCCGGAAAGACCGAAAGGAGCCATTGCGAGAGTTTTCGCTTCGCGAGTTCGGAGGGTGAGGCGATCTCCACGCGGGTAAGGCGGGGTCCGATCGGCACGAAGAAGACGCCGACTTCGCTGCTGTTCACGACCCCGGGGATTTGGGTGATGACGAGGTAGAGACGCGGACGATTTTCCTGGAGAACGAGCAGGCCGCTCTCCTTCGCGCGCGCCGCGGTGAAACCGAAGCATTGCTCGGGCGTGCAGACCCATTCGGAGCGTAGTGCGTTGGCGCGGGCATCTTCGAGTTTGCGGACGGAGACGCCGACAACGGATCGGGTGGTTTCCCGGACGCCGGCGCAGCCGGTTGCCAGGAAGGCCACGGTCAGGAGCGGGAGCAGAAATCTGGGCGAATTCATGGTTGCCTCCTTATGGCGATGGCGAGAGCCACAGACGAGTGAATTCGAAGGGGGGGGCACGTTGCACGGCGCGCAGGGTGCCAGGGTGCGGGCGGCGAGTGATGGCCCCCATGATTCAAGGATGTTGGATGTTTGTCGAGTCCTGTAATTCCTCCGGAAGGTGCAAGCGCGCGATTCGGCGGATGTGTGCGTTGATGTTTTTGAGTCCGCTGACCATCTCCATCTCGAGCCGGAATATGGTCAGGCGATTGGATTCCTGAGGCGTCAGTTTATGGGCCTGATGCGCCTGGATCTTAAGGGCGAGCCGATCGATATCGGGCTTGAGTGAGAAGACGGTGCGCGCCGCGTTTTCGTCACCGGTGGCCAGGGCTTGGATGGCATGGGTCATGCCGCTGCTGGTCTGTGCGAGCATCTCATTGAGTGTCTCTTTCATGGCACGGCTGATGGAGATCCGTTCCTCGGCGATCCGGATCCCAGTGGGCACGAGCTGGTTTTCGACCACGTCGCCGATGGCCTCCCAGTGATCCGCGGTACTCATGAGGACCAGGAACTGGTGGCTGAGATCATCGGTCAGGGACTGGTGGCCGATTCTTTGAAGATAATCGAGGATAGCGCCTTCGAGGAGATCGATCTGGTCGTCGATCCGGGCGGTTTGGCGCAGGGCCTGGATGTGTCCCTCGGTCAGGGTGTCTTTGAGGCGATCGACCATATTCTGCGCGATCTTGCCCATCCGAACGAGTTCGAGGCGTGCGTGTTCGAGGGCGAGGCCGGGGGTCCGGATCAGTTCGGGGTCGAGGTATTGCGGGGTGATGATTGCATGTCGGGCGTCGGGTGAATCGGGGACCAGCCGTTGAATCCAGCGGGCGATGGGGCCGGCAAAGCCGATAAACAAGAGGGTATTGAGGACATTGAAGGCAGTGTGTGCGTTGGCGATTTGGCGCGGGACCTCGGCGGCGAGGCGGGCGGTACCGGTGAGGTCGGGGTACTGCGGGGAGATCCGGGTGACGATGTCGGCCAATTGTGGAATCAATCCGGCCCAGATGAGAACCCCGAAGACATTGAATAGGACATGTGCGACGGATGCCCGCCGAGCGTCGACGGGCTTGCCGACGGAGGCGATGACCGCTGTGACGCAGGTGCCGATATTGGCTCCCAGTGCCAGGGCGATGCCTGCCGGTAGGGTGATCAGGCCTTCGGATGCCATGACGATGGCGATGCCGGTCGTGGTGGCCGAGGAATGGATCAGTGCGGTGAACACAGCCCCGGTCAGGATCCCGGCGGTCGGATGTTCCATGCGGACCATCCACTCCACGAAAGGCGTGTAGTCGCGCAGGGGCGCCATCGCGCCGCCCATAAGGCCCATACCGAAAAAGATCAAGCCGAGCCCCATGACCAGCGTGCCTTGGATCCGCCGATGCTCATGACGTGAGGTCGATTCCCACAAAAAACCGGCTGCGATGATGAGTGGCGCGTACCGGGAGACATTGAAGGCGATGATCTGGGCGGTGAAGGTACTGCCGATGTTGGCGCCCATGATGACGCCGATGGACTGTTGGAGGGTCAGCAGGCCGGCCGAGATAAAGCCCACAAGCAACACGGTCGTGATGGTGGATGAGTTCAGGATCGCCGTCACGAAGGCCCCGGTGAGTGCGCCAAGGAGGCTGTTTTGGGTGAGCTTACCCAGGAGGAATTTCATGCTGCTGCCGGCGACCGACTGCAGGCTCTTGGCCATTCGATCCATTCCGAAGAGGAAGAGTGCGATCCCGCCGAGGAGCCCGGACCACATGGCGAACCAGTCGACCACCGGCTGGGCGCTTTCGGGGGCGACGGTGGCACCCTGGATGACGGGCGGAAAGAGGAGTGTGAGCAGCAGGAGGCAGCCGAAGAAGGCGGATCCCGTGCGCCATCGCGGGTGGGGCGAGACAAGCGAAATATGGGCTGAGGATGGGGACGGCAACGGCTTCATGGGTGGTTTGTGCAGGCCGCTAAGGCCTGGGTGTCATGGGAAGCGAAGATATCATGCTAGAGGTCGTCCGAAAAGGTAGCCGCATTCTCAACCTGACCTCCCCATCC
>CALLYA010000495.1 GCA_937875495.1 uncultured Verrucomicrobiota bacterium | reverse complement strand
CCGATCCGACCGATCCGACCGATCCGACCGATCGGCCACCATTGCCTGGAGGCGACGCCTCCACTAGCTGCAGTCCCCTCTCCTAATGCCCCTCTGCGTTCTCTGCGGGAGTCCTCCCCATCCGGATCCGGAGACCTTTCGTTGTGGCCCAATGGCGTTTTCGGACGACCTCACGGTCCTCCGGCCGCCGCGGCAACCTCCGCGGCGGCCGGAGCCGGTTTAACGCTCGAATAACACCGCCCGCGCTTCGGGGTGGTTGAGCATGCGATTCATCCGCAGTAACTCAGGATAGTGCTCGACTTCCGCCACCGAAGGCTCCAGTTCAACGCGATGCCGTACCTCCAACCTGCGCGACTCCACATCAAAACGCACCGCCGTCTCCACCCTGCCGCCATCATTCGGATAACACCACTGCACCGTCGGCGGGGTCAGAACCGGACGCGTCCAGCCCTCGGGCATCACCACGTCCAGCCGCACCCCCCAGTCCAGAGGCCCCGACCGATACAGGGGGTAGTGCCGCTCCTCCTGCTGCAATCCCAACAGCCCCGCCATACTCGCAGGCAGCTGCAGATAGGCATAGGCGCCGTCCATCACCCCATAGCGCTCGACATCCACAACGAATTCCTCAAGCCCCGGATAGCCGGAATAGTCCGTAACCAAATCCTGCACCGGCACCGCCGCCTGCGCGACCGTGGCAACCAATTCCTGGTAAAACCGGCGCCGCTCCTCCGGCGGCATCTCCGTGAACATCTGCTTGCGCGCCGCGTACTCGATTCCGAATACCTCACGGCGATAATGCACCCGCGCATCTCCTTCCGGCGTGACCTCCAAGCGATAGGAGATCTGGCTCCTGTTGCTCATCTGCGGCAGGGCACGGATCGGTTCCACCACCCCCGTCCCCACAACAAGCCCGATACAGCCGTCATGCGGGGTGGAACCTAAGGCCGCATACTGGTTCGTGTCGTTCAAATAGATGTGCCCCTCGCCATCCGACACACGAACCAACACCGTCGGAAACAAATCAGGATCCGGTGCGACCGCGAAACGCACACGCTGCAACCCGGGATGAAGCGGCCCTGGCGAGGCCACGACAAACTCCGGCTCAAACCCGGCCTCCTGCAACATCGCCGACAGTAAGACCGCACGGTCCGCACTGTTGCCATAGCCCGATGCCAATACCTCGTCCGCCGACGTGATCGTCTCCAGCGGCAAGGCGTGGATCCCCGGCCCAGCAGCCCGCACGCGCCGCACAACCTCGTCACGAATCAAACGCAGCCGCTCCCGCGGATCCGATACCCCGTCGGTCAATGCCAACGTGCGCTCTGTGACCGCCTCGGCCTGCGCCGCCGCCACAGTCAGGTGCGACTCCACTTGATGCGCATATTCGGACAGCTCTCCGGAGGAAATCAGAAGCGCAGGCCCAAACGCCCACCACGGCGGCAGATCCGCCTCCGTCTTCATCGCCTCCTGGTCGCGCACCACCCAGCGGTGCCGTACACGCCCATCCGCTTCCACCTGGTCCGACTCGAAAACCGAACCCATACCAGGCTCAATCAGGCCGTTCCCGTCCGCCAGAATGCTCAACGGCAGGTCCGCAGGGACATCCAGTGTCACCTCCCGCTCGAGGATCGGATCCGATCCGCGGAATCCTAGCTGAACCGAAAAGAACGGGCGATCGAAACACCGCCGCTCTATCGTGTATTCAACAATGCTGCCCTCCTGCACCCCGGGCAGACTCGCAACCAATGTCTTCCCGGCCGGATAGCGCGGAGCCGACGCCGCCCAGGCCGCATCCATCAGGTTGATCTCCTCAGGACTGATGGTCTTCTCCTCGTCGCCATTGCGTACCGACGCACGCACCAGCTTGACCTCTTCCCAAACCGGATTGTAGTCCAGCTTCAGCTCCGAGGCGTCCTTCACACCCTTGTAGGTGTTGATCCGCTTGCGCACCTCCTGCGTCTCAACCCATTGGTGCGGGTCCTCCACCACGTAGCGAACCGCCGAACGCAGCACCTCCACATCCGCGGCAAGCCCCGCCGTTGCCTCATTCTCCCCACGCGAGAGAATCACCTGTTTGCGGCCATTGAACTCCAGCGTCTTGAGGGCGGACTTGAGCTGCTTGTACTCCTCAGGTGCGAACTCAACCGCCTCGAGAGAGAAGGTACTGGTCAGTTCAAGCCCATCCTCGACCTCGCGCAGGTCGCGATTCCATCGTAGGGATTCGTTTTCCACCGGATCGAAACTCGGCAAGGAAACAACTGAACCAAGCCCCGGCGCCAATCGCAACGAAAGCCGCTCCTCAATTCCACACGCAATGTCCGTCTTCAACGGGTACTTGCGCTCCTCAAGCCCGGTCGCTCCCAGGATGAAGTTCACAATCCCCACCCGAGGCCCGAGCCGTGGTAACGGAACCATCGAGGCGTTGCCATCGCTGATCAGTACCTCCGGCGCACTGAACTCCAACTCGACCTCCAATATCTGACCGGTGTCACCCATGTCCTCCGGCAACAAAACAAACGAGGTCAGACGCCCGCCCGGCGCCATCGCCTTGACCAGGCCCTCAAACAGTTTTTTGCGATCCTCAGGCTTCACCCGGGCCAAGTACCCGCGGTAGACATTGTCGTTGATCCCCTCAAACACCAACCGGCTCCGGCCCGTCAACGTCCCGTCCTCGTCAATCGCCGCCTGCGTCTCCACGCGCATCAGGTTCTCCGAAGCCGGCACGATCGGCGAGGTCAGCAGCGTCTCACCCTCCGGCTTGGCGACCAAATAACTCTGATTGCAAAGATAGGCCGGAAACAGCTCCTTGGTCGTCTCGTCCGTCGAGTCCATCAGTAGATAGGTACCGTCTTCCAGCTCAATACTGGAAATCGCATGGTTGAAATACGGCTGCGGAACCTCCGGATCCTTCTTCGGACCGTTGTGGATGATCACCGGATATGCCTTGAACCCCGCCTCCCGGAGGAGCACCACCAATAAGGCCGCCTTGTCACGACAAACGCCATGCCGATTCTCAAACGTCAGGGTCGTGTCGTGCGGCTCATACCCAGGCGCTTCCGCCTCCACCGTGATGCCCATGTACCGCACCTTTTGCGATACCCACTGGAAGATCGCCTCGATCTTTTCACGCTCCGTCTGCTTGCCGGTGATCAACTCAGCCACCAACTCCCGCATCTGCGGCGTCACAATGAAGTGCGGCTCCGATAAGGTGTAGTACCACCGCGAAAGCGCTTCCCAGTCGGGGATCGTGCTGACAAGCAGCCGCTGGACCACATTGACCAGGTCCGGCATCGATGGCTCCTCATACATGCGCGGCACGTTCAACGCCTCCCAACGATGTAGTGTCCTGCCGGCAGCCTCTTCCTCGCTGTAACTCACCGTCCCCGGCACCGCGTCCTTCAACGCAATGCTCGCCAGCGGACGCTCCGTTGGTGCGGAGATCTCATAGACCAAACGCCGAATCGGACTCGTGTACTCCAACAGCGTGTAGTCACTCCAAGTGTCGGCCACCCGCGCCTTCATCGTGTCCCGCCGGATCACATACCGTAATACATCCCCCACCTCCAAACCGGGGATGCCAACCTGCAGAACCTTCATGTTCGGGTCGTAGATGTTCATCTCCATCTGGGAACGATCCACCATCTCCTTGCTCTGAGCCGCGATATCGATCGTCTGACTCGTACCATCCGCCTTGTACACCTCGATCAGACAGACCGTAACCCGGGTATACGGCAGCATGAAGCCAAAGGAGATCGATTGGTGGTCCCGCATCCCCTTCTCCGTGAGCACCTTGATGAAAGTATCGTCCCAATTGACCGCTGTGCCGTCCGCCTCGTAGGCCGTGAATATGTGGTTGTCCAAAAGGATGTCGTCCGCATTCGGATACCGCTCCACGGAGACCTCACGCGCAGCTTCAAGCACCCGGCCCGCATCGAGAATCCCACCGCTGTAATCCCCGGTAGGATCCAAACCAGCCGCACCCACACCCACCAAGGGCCATATACAAACCGCCCCGAATAGGAACAGTCGTCGCCAATAGAGCCAGACAGTCGATTTCATCAAAACATCCCCAGGTTCAAACAGGTTCAACTCTCGCTCAGAACATACCAAACATCACGAGCCACAACCTACCCCCACGCCCCCAACCAATCAATGCAAGACTCATCCGGGCTGCGGCCGGAAGTCACCAGCAGTTGAACCCCACCGCCCGAGCAAGCCAGCTTAAGAGGGGAGGTCGCGTGGTTGCCAGAGGCTATCCGAAAAAGGCGTGCTCCTCCAGGCAATAGTTGTCGATCAGTCCGATCTTGCTTCGCCATTGACCTTTTCGGACGACCTCTAGCCCGGCCCAGAAACGTACACGTACACAGCGAAGCGGTACACGTTCACGTACACGATGATGCGGCGAGTACGAGTACGAGTGCGTGTACGTGTACGTGTACGTGTACGTGTACGGGGGGTGGCCGATCCGTCCGATCCGTCCGATCCGCCCAATCCGCCCGATCCGCCCGATCCGCCCAATCCGCCCAATCCGCCCAATCTGTCCAATCTGTCCGATCCGCCCGATCCGTCCTCGATCCGTCCTCGATCCCTGCCCCGCTGGGCCAAAGGCCCCCTGGACCTTTCAAGCGGTTGGAGGCAATATGGGTATCGACTCCTTCGTTGCCACCTTATTCCTCCAATCAATCGATGCGACCGCACCCTGCTAGTATGCCGAATCGTCGCCAACCCTACCAACTGCTGCTCCTGACCATCTGCCTGCTCCCCGTCGCACTGGCAATCGCCGTCGGCGCACCCGCACCAGACCGCCCACGGCAGCTGAGCGATCTCGCCGCAGTCGAGCCGGGATTCGCACTCCTGCTCGACGGTCAGGCCAAGGGCGCCTACTACTTCTTCGAGGCGTTCCTGGATCAAAACCCCAATTCCCAAGCGGCACGCGTCGGCATGATCCAATCGGCCAACGCATTTCCCGACCTGTGGCCCGAATGCCTGGAACGATTCCCACCTACACCCATAGCCGCCACCGTCGAGGACTTGATCGGTCATCTCGAGGTCGCTCTGCTCATCCCCAGAAGCGATTGGCCCACCGTCGAGTTCAACCCTGGTATGCGCCGACCCTTCAACCGGCCTTCCTTGAACCAGCCTGCATCAGACCCACCCCAGCAGCAAACAGCTGCGCAACCCCAGGCCGCGCAATCCGCGGGTCCGCCCGCCGAACGCCGCCCCTCACCAAACCGCCCGCGCAACTTTGCCGGACCCAGAATTCAGGTGGCACCAGCCATCGCCGTGCTCGAACAATTGGAGGCGATCGCACCCGACAACATCTGGACCCTGTTCGGAGGAGCCCGGCTCGACATGCTCCTCTGGGGCGGCACCGGAAATACCACCGTCCGGGTTCAAGTACAGCGGAAGTGGACCCTGCGTATCCGTGAGCGAACCGAAAACTGGCACCGCCCGGCCACCGTCCAGCCGAAGATCGAGCCGCTGCTCAATACAGACCGAGGGAGCCTCCTTTTTTGGAATTATTACCTCACAGACCTGACCAACGGCTCGGAGGCCCACCTCGCTGATGCCCTCCAGGCGGCCTACGCAAACCCGAGCTCCCCCCTCGCGCCCAAGCTCCTCTACGAAATCGCCCAATGGGAGTTGAAACCCCAGCGGCGGTGGGAACTCCTCTCCGAAATCACCAACGTCTACCCGCACAGCCCGATCTGGGATAACGCCCAACTCGATCGAGCCTACATGCTCCACGATCACAAGCCGAAAGAAGCTTTGGCCCTCGCTGAGCAAATCCTCCAGGTCGATTCCGCCACAGTCGCCCGGCGAGCGCACAACCTCGCCGGCGATCTCCTGCTCAGACTCGGCAATCCCCAAGGCGCAATCGATCACTATTCGCAGATCGAACGCCAGTGGAATGTGCCGATGAATACCCCCATCGGTAACGCTTTCGGCGATCTCGGCGATTGGGCCGCCGCCGAAGACCGCTTCCGTAAAGAAGCCCTCCGCCTCTCCGCTGAAAAAACGATTCATACGCTTACAACACAGATGCGTGTCCAGGTCCTGCTCGCCGATGCCGTCGCATTCCAAGGACGCTACGAAGAGGCACTCCAGCTCTTCGATTCCATCCCCGCCTTCGTGGAGGGCTTTCCTGAACCCGCACGCCCAGACCTGCCCCCTGTCAGCCTCCGACCCGCCTATATCCAGACCGTCCTGCACCTCTTCGGCTTTCCCATCATGGCCGGCTCCCTCCTCATCGTGCTGACTATGTCCGCGTGCCTGATCGCTGTCGCGATCTGGATCGCGCGGATCCGCCCCATCCTGCCGTTTCTCGCCATCTCAGGCATCCTCGCGATCTGCGTCGCAACCCTGCAAACTCTCTATTCCATCGAGTTCCACGAGATCGATCAGCCCGCACTCATCGCCTATATCTCCTCAAGCTTCCTACGCAATTTCCTGCTCGTCGGCGCCGGCGCATACCTCCTGCACAACGCCGGTTTCCGACTCAACAACTTCCTGCAACGCCCCGCACATAAGCTGCTAGGTCAACTCGCATGGCTCGGTGAACTCTTGCTCGCGCTCGGATTGATGACCGGTTGGACCGTCCTGCTCTACCAGATCCAAACTCCTGAACTCGGCACGTTCTTTTTGCGCATGGCCGATATCTACCGCGGCAGCGAATTCTCCATCCTGCTCAACCATCAGGAGAATCTGTGGGGCGCTTGCCTGCTGGTGACCGTCGCCGCCATCAACGAAGAGATCCTCTTTCGTACCTTCCTCCTCGGTGTCTTTCTCTCCCTCTTTCCGCTGCGCGGAGCCGCTGCCCAATCCGTGATCCGGCCCGGACTCGCCGCCTGCGCCCTCGCCATCCTCGCCACCTCCCTGTTCTGGGCACTGCCACACGCCGGTATGGTCCAACCCGAATGGTGGAAGATGCTCCAGGTGAGCGGACTCGGCATCATTCTCGGAATCCTTGGCTTGCGCCGCGGCCCCGCCGCAACCATCGTGGCGCACATCACCTTTAACCTCGCCGCCGTGCTCCTGACCAACTGACCCCGGCCGCAACCATGATCGAGACCCATCAACTCACCAAACGATTCGGATCCCAAACGGCCGTCTCGAATCTCAACCTCGAGATCCGCCCGGGGGAGTGGTTTCTCTTTCTGGGACCCAATGGAGCCGGAAAAACGACCACGCTCAGGATGCTCATGGGCCTGAGCCGGCCGAGCGAAGGCTCCGTCCGCATCGCCGGACTCGACCCGATCGAAGCCGGCCACAAGGTGCGCGCACTCACCGGGTACCTCGCCGACGATTTCGAGCCCTACGATTACCTCTCCGGACGCGAGTACCTCCAGTTCATCGCCGATATGCACCAGGTCCCCCAGAAGGAACAACGCCCCCGGATCGATCACGTCCTCGACCTGCTCGAGCTCGGTGAAGCCGCCGCCCGCCAGACACGCGATTACTCGCACGGCATGAAAAAGAAACTCGGGATGGCCGCCGCACTCCTGCATACCCCATCCGTCCTCATCCTCGATGAGCCAACCGCGGAGCTGGACCCGCGTACCTCCAAGCTGATCCGGATGATCCTCCGCGGCCTCGCCGATCAGGGCGCTGCGATCATCATGTCCACTCATATCCTGGGGTCCGCAGAACAACACTGCGATCGCGTCGGCATCATCGACCAAGGCACCCTGGTGCGTTGCGGGACCCCTGCCGAACTGGTAGCCGAGTTCCCTGGGCTCACCCTGGAAGATGTCTTTCTGGAACTGACCGGGATCGCGGACGAATCGAAGGTCAACGCATTCCTGAATTCCAGGACACCCGACCGCCCAGCCGATTCCATCGCGCCCCCACCAGGACCCGTCGAACCATGATCGCCCGCTACCTGTTCTGGAACCTGCGCAATCGCTGGAAACAACTCCGGTCCGAACCGGCCGTGCTCGCCATCATCCTGATCGGCCTGCCGGTCCTGATCTTCATTTACGGCGGCATGGGCGCGCGTATCGGAAGTTATCTCGCCACCGCGTTCGAGACCGATGACCCCGAACAGTTCGCCACCGCCATCCGTAGATGGCTCGCCGCCTATTGCCTGATCCTCATCTTCGTCTCGCCCCCCCAAACCGTTCAAAGCCACCTGGTCGAAAAACAGCTGCGTGAGCTGCGCGCCCTGCAGCAGCTCCCGTTTCGCGATTTCCAGCTCTACTGCATCCGTATGCTCAAAGAGGTCTCGGCCATCTACCTCTTTTTGCTTCCTCTCACCCTGATCCCCACGCTCCAAATGGCCGCCGCCGCCGTGCCGACGTCCATCAACCTCCTCCTGTTCTTCAGCCCGTTCCTGTTCCTGTTCTGGATCATGGTGTGCGCACGATTGGTCATGACCGTCGCGCTCCTGGCCAGCCCGCAGAACATCCTCGGCTGGCGGGTCGCCTTCGGCGCGATCATCATTCTCGTCGCATCCATCGCCGGTCCCCTCGGCGACTGGCTCGTAGAAGGCGATTTCCTCGCGAGTACCACCCTCCTGCCCCTCAGTGACTGGGTCGGGACCGCCGCCCAAGCCCTCCTGAAAGGGAACCCAATCCCCGTCCTCATCCGGATCGTAGCCGCTATCGCATTCACCCTGGCCTTGTTCGCGACCGATGTCCTCGTGTTCCGCTACCTCCTCCTGCGCCGGTCCGACTTTCTCCTGGCACGCGCCATGCAAAGCGGCCGCGTCCACCGGTTCGAACAGGCCCTGCTCCATTCGCTACACCGCCTGCCGCAAACCATCGGCTCCATCCCGTTCGGCCCACTCCTTCGCCGTGACCTGACCTGGATGCTCCGGGATCCCGTGCTCGGCTTCGCTTTCCTCATCCCCTTGCTCACCATGGCCCTGGCATTCGGGTTCGTGGAACTGATGCTGCCGATTCAATGGACCCTCTTTCAACACTCGTTCGCACTGGCCGGAACCATGCTCGTCGCGGCCACACTCCTGCTCCTGGGAGGCATCATCCTCCCGGCAATCTCCCTGCCTGCCCTCGGCCGCAGCCTGGCACACTTCCTCGAGACACCCTGGAAAACCAAAGACCTGCTCACCGGCGAGATCCTCAGCATCACTATCCCCACCACCCTGATGTGGTGGGGCGCATGGGGCCTGCTGCTCCTCTTCGCCCCAGGCTCCGGTATCCATCTCTCGTTCCTGGCACACACAGCCGTTCCATTCCTTATCTTGCTCACCGCTTTCCTCTGCTGCGCATGCGGCGTCCCACTCGGCTGCATCAGCCGCAAGACCAACCCGCGTAATCCGTTTCTCTCCATCCATATCGCCGGCATCGCTTCCCAGCTCTCCCTCGGCATGCTCGCCGTCCTCTCCATCCCCGGCAGCATCATCCTCCCCTTCACCCTCGGCCCCACCTTCTGGCCGTTCCCTATCGCCGTCCTGTGCATGTGGACCGCCTGGGCACGCTTCCTCTTCATCCAGGGCAATCAATCTCTCTGTACCGTCCTCCGCCCCAATTGAGCGGATCCAAGAATCATCGGGGTCGGGGTCGCTATCGGAATCGGAATCGATGCCAAACGTGATGCCGCAGCGATTCCCCGCCCGCACCCCCCCAATGCCCGATCGCTCACGCTCCTTCAATAAAAGCTCCAGCCCCCGTAATCGACCAATTCGATCATTCCCCAACTGCAATGTTGACTTTTTTGCCCCCGCCCTTTGTAATGGGATCCGGGAAGGGAGGCGTCCGAACAGGCAAAATTTTCCGGTCACTTTCCCGCACCCAAGCTGTCCTTGCTTTCAGGATTCGGCACAGCCGATTTCGATCTGGGCCGGAGAGGTCTCGGCAATGGACTGCCGACCCATGCAGGAGGGAGGCGGAGTTCATGAACCGTAGGGAAGTTTCAACATCACCAAAGAAGGGACCAGGAAGATGAATGGACCTAGCAGGAGGAACAGAAAAGGCTTCACCCTGATCGAGCTACTCGTCGTTATCGCTATCATCGCGATCCTGGCGGCTATGCTCCTGCCGGCACTGAATCAGGCGCGGGAGAAGGCTAAGCGAATCAGTTGCAACAACAACCTGCGCCAGCTCTGCGTCGGCATGAACATGTACTCGGTCGATGCAGACAGTTATCTGCCCTGGGCGAACTGGCTCGCCCAAGACCCGATCTTTGTCACGGGATGGCTCTACGACCACAATGTGGGGTTGTCCTCCATCATCGGCAATACCGTGAGCAACGGCGACCCAGGACCCGCCACCGGAACCCTGTTCCCCTATATTCAGTCGAAAAAGACCTACCGCTGCCCGTCCCATAAAGTCAGCGTGAGCGATCGCGCCATCAGAGGGACCAATTGGTTGACCAGCTACAACATGAATGGGGCAACCTGCGGCTTCGGTCGCGGCAAGATGTTCAAGATCGAGAAATTCCCATCCGAGGCCGTTATCATGTGGGAAGCCGACGATCCGCTCTGGAACGATGGCGCCAGCTATCCCACCGAGGGCCTCTCCCAGTGGCACGGTGGCGAAGGCGCTAATGTCGGCTGCTCGGACGGTCACGTAGAATGGTTCACTCAACCGAAATGGGAGGACGCCGCGAGCCTCATGCCCGGTCCGCTCTATTGCGCCCCGGATTCGGCAAGCGGGACCTGAACCAGTTTCCGCTCCCTTGGACACACTAGCGCCCGTCCAAAAAGGGCGCGCTCCTTCAGGCGTCTCCTCCAGACAAGGGTTGCCGATCAGTCAGATCCTTGTCTGAATCGGGGTCGGGGTCGCTATCGGTATCGGGATCGATGGCAGTCCTCATCCGGCGTGGAATCGCCATGCACAAATGCCCGCAACCCCGTCACCCACGCACGGCAGATCTCTGACTTCCGAACAAGCCCAGGTCGAAAACGCCACCGCGCCCTCTGCGGGAGACTCTCCGGATCCGGATGGGAAAGCGGCTACCTTTTCGGACAACCCCCAGCAAAGATGACTTTCACCTGGTCGCCGGCGCCCCGCCCCGGCGGGGCGCCCCTCAGTCATCCGCCCAAAGCCCAAGCCCCTGGCGCAACCGATGCGTTTGCGCCTCGAATGGATCGCTGAGCTGGAAATAGGGTACCGTGTCGCCCAGCCAGTGCATCGGCCGCCATATGTGCGACGACACCCGCCGGTTCCATACAAACGCCAAGCCGTTGTAATAGCGGCGGGCATATTGAACCTGCTCCAAAACCTGTAGCAGCGGATGCCCACCATCCGCGATCCCCTCGGAGTCCACATAAGTCCGCAATATCCCCTCGAGCCGGGATTCCTCCTGCTCAAGGGCCGACCACCCCCGCGGATCAAACGGGGTCGGAAGGACCCCCGGCCATTCCGAAAACGGCGCGGTGTCACCATGGTGGCCCGCGAGAATCTGACGCCGTACACGCAGTCGGTCCAGGACCTCCTCCCAGGCGAACTCCAGCCGGCGACCAGCCCTGCCACGCATCCATCCCGGTGCAACCATCTGCGAGCACTCCCCTCTCATCCATATAGCTTGAGACCATCCGAAAAGGCATCTTCCATCATGCGTCGCCTTCAGGCAATAGTCGCCGATCAGTCAGAGCATTGTCTGAATCGGGGTCGGGGTCGGAATCGATCCCCGAGCTTGCTTCGCCATGGACCTTTTCGGACGACCTCTAGCAAGAAAATTCCTGCCACAGAGGTCACCGAGAACACAGAGGAACAAGTCCTTTCCCGTCGGGTATGCCCCCGGCTGGAATGCGGGCCGTTTCGTCGATGGCAAAAGAAAGAATCTCTCTGTGAACTCTGTGCCCTCTGTGGCTAAAGCCTCTCCGAAAAGGCATCTTCCATCATGCGTCGCCTTCAGGCAATAGTCGCCGATCAGT
>CALLYA010000494.1 GCA_937875495.1 uncultured Verrucomicrobiota bacterium | reverse complement strand
GTTCCAGTTTGACAGACCACATGCCTGCGCCTCTGCGCGAGTCCTCCCCATCCGGACCCGAGGCCCAGACCTGGCGGAGGCCGGCTCCTTACTGCCAGAGCGGTGTTCCGTCCATCTCCTGAGGGACCGGGATCGACAGCAGCTGCAACACCGTCGGGGCCAGATCCATCAGGGAGGGATCCGCCTTCCCGATCCTGCGATTGCTGAGCAATATCCCCGGCACCAGCGATGGATCCACACAATGGTCACCGCTCCATTTCGCTCGGTTGTCTTCGACCAACCGCTCCGGCACACCGCCTAAAGCGTTCTTCCAGCTGCCGCGATACCCGCGCCGATAGCCGATCACCAGGTCAGGCGCACCCTCCAAGGCATCCCCCCACCACGCCTCCTGTTGGGTATAGACCGTCTCGATCATGCGCTCACCCGTCTCGGGATCGACCGCCAAACTGAGTTGCTCCTTGATCTCCTGCTTCAACGCTT
Source organism: uncultured Verrucomicrobiota bacterium (assembly GCA_937875495.1). Lineage (GTDB taxonomy): Bacteria > Verrucomicrobiota > CALLYA01 > CALLYA01 > CALLYA01 > CALLYA01. The sequence goes on along the minus strand of CALLYA010000494.1, from coordinate 7,933 downwards.
CCGTCTCGCGCCCCGGCGCCATGAGCCCTTGCCCCTCACGCCCCTTCCGATTGATGTAAATCCCGTTTAAGCCAAGGGCATAGGCACGCGTGCGCGCCCAGTCCACCGATTGGAAGAAGGTGGCGGTGTCGTCCGGAAGGTGTCCTGGCAGGAGGTGCAAATACTGATGCTCGTAGAGCCAACGATTGACATGAACTGCGCGCCGGAATGAGGTGAAGCCATGATCGGAGAGGACCAGCAGCGTGGTGCGCTCGTCACAATAGCCGAGGGCCTGGCCGACAATTTCGTCGCACACCCGATATACCTGCTCAATCGCCCCTCCAAACCGCTCCGCGCCCTCTGCGTCATACGCGGGATGATCCGGCTCCAAATACCGCCAGAACATGTGCTGAATCCGGTCCGGCGTGTCGAATACGATCACACTCACATGCCGCTCCTCGCACATCATCGCATCCAACATCGAGCGTCGCTCGGCCAGGACCGTATACGATTGCTCCAAAAAAGCGGCCTCATCCAGGTGCCCGCCGTTGAGGGCCATCGTATCCTCAGCCTGGCCCAGCGTATGATACGGCCCGATCCGATCGGCCAGGTCCCCGGCGAAACGCGCGGGATGGCTGATTGGAAAGGCGGGGCGCTCGGGCTGAAAATGAATGGGTGAGAAATAGAGCCTGAGATCCGGGCGCGCGGAAACCAGATAGGCCCGGACCATCCCATGCATGGTTGCGCCCCGGCTTAGATGGAACGTGACCGGGATCCACTCGGACCATTCCTTCTCACCCAGGCGTCGCCTGCGACCCTCCAACACGAAGGCCACCCCGTCGCCGTCGCGAACGATCTCTATCGCCAACTCCGACCGAGGGGCACCCTTTGCGTTGGCGTCCCGTGGTCCAGGAATCGCCGTGGCCCAAGAATCCAATCCGGACTCAAGAGCAACGACCGCGCCGGACAGCTGAGGGGCATCCCCGCCTCCGGCCGCCGTCGTGAACACCGAAAACGACCCCTGCGTGCCGAGCAGGTCCGGAACACCCAAACCACTCAACATCTCCCCACCCGGAATCGGATCCGGCGGAAAGGTGCAGGGACAGCGCATCACCGAGCAGTGGTAGCCGTGCTCCGCAGCAATCTCCCAAAAGGCAGGCGCTTGCCTGTAATGGTGGACACGTGGGCTCATCCCGGATCGGTCGATCCCAAACAGGGCGAGGTCCGGATAGTAATTCTCCGGCAGACGCCGCAGGAACCCGAACACCCCATGCCGTCCCGGATTGGCCCCCGTGGCAAACGTGGACCATGCCGCCGGCGATTGGGGCGGAAGATTGGTGCCCAAGCGCGCGTACCCACCCATCTGCCGCAGCCGAGCAAAATTCGGGAGCTTCCCCTCGTCCATCCATCGCTCCAATAGCCCCGGATCAAGCCCGTCCAGGCCGAGCACGAGCACTTTCTCCCGGACCGGCTTCATCTTTCTCTGGAAAAGGTTCCATCCCACGACAATCAGAATCCCTATCAGCGCAACGATCGAAAGGGCGAGCCAGGTTTTTGGATTGCGAAAAAACCTTCGCAATCGCACCAACAGAAAGGTCCATATCCCGGCGAGGATCAACAGAACCCCTCCGCCGGCCCCCGCAACCGGCAGAATCTGCTCGGGTCCTATATAGGCCAACCAGGACATGCGCACATCCTGCCACAACTCAGCCGACCTGGCCAGACGATCGCCTCAAAAAAAAGGGACGAAATAATTTTCACTCGCCCCAGTGGATCGCTCCTGTAATATGAGGTCACCAGAGCCTGTCCGGCCCCCCCCTTTGGCCACCACGAAAGGTCTCCGGGGCCGGATGGGGAGGACTCGCGCAGAGGCGCAGAGGCACAGAGGGTTATTGGGAGAGGTTACATCGGAACCGTTTTCAACAACTGCCTTGGTCTACAGAAACGGTATAGCTGAATAATACCCCGAAAAAGAAGGCTGCAGAGCATGGAACCTACCCACTCCGATAAGTTGGTCGAAAACGTCACCGCGCCCTCTGCGGGAGGATTTCCGGGTCCGGATAGTGAGGTCGGGTTGAGAATGCGGCTACCTTTTCGGACGACCGCTAGTTAATTTCCCCAAATAGATAGGGATCAGAGCATGGAACTTACCCACTCACCTGGCCAGGTCGAAAAGGCCACCGCGCCTCTGCGCCTCTGCGCGAGGCCTTCCGGATCCGGATGCGAAAACGGCTAACTTTTCGAATGACCTCCCGCTGGGATCGATGACCTCCAACCGCATGTCCGCCTCAGAATAACCGAGCTCAATGATGTCGACAACTTCCCATCCAGAACGTTCCCCTGCCCTCACGGCCACGCTCCTGCTTCCGCTCCTCCTCGGCGCCGCGTTGGCGGCCGGCTGCCGTCCCGCCACGGAATCCCCTGCAGCCGCATCCGGCCCCGCCCAGGGCGACATCCAGGAGGGCGGCCCCCTCCCACACATCCTCTGGATTACCCTCGATACCCTCCGCCGGGACGCCGTCGACGCTTACGCACCGGATACCGCCGCGGATACTCCGACGCTCAATGCGCTAGCCCAAGGCGGACTCCTTTTCGAGCAGGCCGTAGTCCCCATTCCGACCACGCTCACCTCGCACACCGCCATGTTCACCGGCTTGACGCCGCGGCGAAACGGGGTCCGCTCCGCCGGGGATCGGGTCCCGGATTCCCTCCAGCTCCTCGCGGAGGTCCTCAAGGAACAGGGCTATCAAACCGCTGCCTTCGTCAGCGCCGCCATCCTGGATCGGGCATTCAATCTCACCCAGGGATTCGACCACTACGATGACACCAAGGCCCGCGATCAACGCCGGGCCGAAGAGACCGTGACGGAGGCCTTGTCCTGGCTCTCCAAAGCGGTTGCCACCACCCCCAATCAGCCGGTTTTCCTGTGGCTCCACCTCTTTGATCCGCACTCGCCCTACGACCCTCCCGCCGAACTCGCCCGCAAGACCACCCGATCTGACTACTCCGGCCCTATCGACGGCTCCACCCAGCAACTCACCCTACTCAATCTCGGGCGCGGACCCGAGCTCAATGGGGAGGATCTTGAGCATTTGCGCGGTCTCTACCTCGCCGAGGTCGAATACACCGACCGATGGACCGGTCGGTTCCTGGATGGTGCCCAGCAGCATTTAGGCGGACTCGATAACACGCTCATCGTGGCCCTCTCCGACCACGGTGAAAACCTCGGTGAACAAGGGCGCTTTTTTCATGGGTTCGATCTCTTCGACACCAGCGTGCGTATCCCCATGATCATGACATGGCCGCGCGTTCTTCCGGCCAACCAACGGGTTCGTTTTCAGACCCGGACCATCGATCTGATGCCCTCCATCCTTTCCATGCTCGGACTCCCTGCACCACCCGCCCTAGAAGGCGCCGACTGGAGCCGAGCTTGGTCCAACCAAGGTCCGCCTCCACCCGAGTCACCGGCCCTCATGGAGACCGAGCACCCCCTGGTCAACGAGTCCGACCGCCTCGTGGGCCTCCGGACCGACCGCTGGAAATACCTGGCGTACTCGCTTCAGAAAGGCCCCCCTATCCTCTTTGCCAAACGGGTGGAGCTCCCACTCCTACCAGGGACGTTTGCCACCTGCTTCACACAGATCTCCATTTATGCCAATCTTGTGGTCAATGTACGATTCCCCGGGGACGACATCCGCCGATATACGATCCGTGGCGAGCGCTTCGGCACCGACCCGGTTCACCGGGATGCGGTCGATCGTGGCCGCCTCCCGGCGGCGGTCGAGCCAGAGATCTGGACCCTCAGGGCGACCCCCGATCTCTATGCCCGCGCCGAGGCATACGCCCAACTGCAGGGCTGGCCGCTCGAAGGTGCATCCATCGAGGCCATCGGTATCGAACTCACCCCGCCGATCGGACAGAGGGAACTGAAGATCGCCATCGATGAGGTTCACCTGGTCTTTGCAGGTGCGAACCCGCCCGCCCCACCACCCGGCCTCCGCGGCGAGACCGGGCGCTGGGTGATCGAGGACTTTTCGGCCCGGGGTGTCGCCCCGTTCACCAGCGCGGATAACCCGCGGATTGAAGTGGCCAAAACCGGCTGGATGCCTGAGTCCGCCCTGCCGGGCGAGGGCAGCGAAGGCATCCATATCGCGCTGCGCGTTCCCGAGGAACCGCTGTTGGAAGACGCCCTTTTCGACTGGCATGCCGATCCGCTCGAGACCACGGATCTGCTCCATGCATCCTCACCGGCCGATTTGCTTCGGATGGCCCGTGACCTGAACAGACTCCTGGGCGATTGGATCGAAGGGACCGACCTTCAACGGCGCGGTGCCCCCGCCGTCATCGCACCGGAAGCCATGGATCGGTTTCGTGCGCTCGGCTATCTCCAGTGATTTCCAAATGGACATGTCCTCGCCGGGAATGAGATACTTGACCGGCAATTCGATGAACCAGAGCTTCGTCCCAATACCCCAGGGAGTCCGATATGCGACGATCCCAGCGATCCATGACCCGTCGACAATTCATCCGAACCACGGCCGGCATCGGCCTCTCGTTCGCGGTCCTGCCACCTGCCCTGAAGGCCGTCTCCGACGCTCCGATTCCCCGCAGGGTCCTCGGGCGGACCGGTCGCGAGGTGACCATCCTCGGCCTCGGTACCGCCCCGATCGGTGAAGGCCCGGTGGAGACCGATGAGGCCGAACGAATCTTCGCGGCCGTCCTCGATCGAGGGGTCAATTACGTCGATACCGCACGCATCTACGGAAATGCCGAGGAGGCCCTCGGGCGCATCGTGCCGGCCCGCAGGGAGGACCTCTTTCTCGTGACCAAGATCTGGTCGGAATCAGCGGCGGACGCGGCGAAATCGCTCGAACAGTCCCTGCGCATGCTCAAGACCGATCACGTCGACCTGGTGCACATTCACCACATCGGCGGCAAGGACGTCGAACGCGTCCAGGCCGAGGACGGGATTCTGCCCTACCTGCTCAAGCAGAAGGATGCTGGTAAGCTCAAGTACATCGGTATGACCGGACACGCCCGGCCGCCGCGGTTCCTGCAGATGCTCGAGACCGGCAAGATCGATGTCGTGATGTGCGTGATGAACTACGCCGATCGCAATACCTACAACTTCGAGGAGACCGTGCTGCCGGAGTGCCGGAAACAAAACGTAGGAGTGGTCGCCATGAAGGCCTACGCCGGGATCAAAGGCGGCTTCCCCAACCACCGGAGTGGATTCGTCGGGTGCGCCACACCCGCGGAGCTTCTGCCCCGGGCGATGGCCTACGCCCTCGACCTCGAAGGGGTCAGCTCCGCCATCATCGGGCCCTATACGATGGCCCAGGCGATGCAAAACATCGATTTCGCACTTCAATACCAACCGCTGACCCCCGATCAGCGTTCAGAACTGCTCGCCTTCGGGGTTCAACTCGCTGAACAGATGGGCCCGCGGTACGGCCCCGTAGCGTGAGTTTGTCCGAAAAGGTCAGTGGCAAAGCAAAATCGGGATCGGGGTCGCTATCGGTATCGGTATCGAAAGAAAGCGGGTACCGTAACCATATTGTTGCGGTTCTGACACAACTCGGCAGCGGAGTTTGAGCGGTCCACGAGGGCCAGGTGCCAACCAGGGCAGGGATCGATCCCGATAGCGATTTCGATTTCGATTTCGATTTCGATTTCGATCCGACTGATCCGACTGATCCGACTGATCCGACTGATCGGCAACCATTGCCTGGAGGTGACGCATGATGGAACGTGCCTTTTCGGATGACCTCTAGCATGAACCTGCCGCCCACGACGACCACAACCTTTCAACGCCCCGATAGCCCCCCGATCCTCTCAACCCCAAGGAGCTGCACATCCATGCCATCCACCCCAAGTCTGACCCTCTCCGTCACAATCAGTGCCATACTCGGCCTCCTGGCTTTGAAACCGATCTCCGCAGAGCCGGTCGTCGCCTCGGACGCGAAGCTTCAAACCCTCGCTTCCGGCATGGCCTTTACCGAGGGCCCCGCTGCCGACGCCAAGGGCCATGTCTTCTTCACCGATCAGCCGAACGACCGGATCATGAAATGGTCGGTTGCAGGTGAACTCACCACCTTTCTCGAGCCATGCGGACGAGCCAACGGCATGTTCTTTCTGGCCGACGGTACCCTGATCACCTGCTCAGACGCAGAGAACGAACTCTGGGCGGTCCAGCCGAATGGTGCCAAAGAGGTCCTTGTGAAGGACTTCAACGGCAAACGCCTCAACGGACCCAATGACGCCTGGGTCACCCCCGAAGGCGGGATCTACTTCACCGACCCCTTTTACAAACGCCCGTATTGGACCCGAGGCGGCAAGGAGCAGGACGGAGAACATGTCTACTATCTGCCGCCGAACCGTAAAGGGCTCATCCGCGTCACGGACGACTTGGTGCAACCCAACGGAATCGTCGGCACGGCCGACGGCAAGACCCTCTATGTGGCCGATATCGGAGCGGGGAAGACCTATCGCTATCACATCCAATCCGACGGCAGGCTGACCGAAAAGACGCTCTTCTGCTCAATGGGCTCCGACGGTATGACGCTCGATGTCGATGGGAACCTCTACCTGACCGGCAAGGGCGTGACCATCTTCAACCGCTCGGGCGAAAAGATCGAACACATCGAAATCCCCGATGGCTGGACAACCAATGTCTGCTTTGGCGGCACCGACGGCACCACCCTCTTCATCACCGCAGGCGGCAGCCTCTATAGCATCAGAACCACCACGCGCGGCCTGCACCACCCCTTCCCCCAAAAGAAATAACGTTACTCGGCCCACCTCTTTGTTACCTTGCTGCAAGGTAACAACCCTCCCGGCCGGTGGGGACATGCACCAGATTCACAGCGGTCCGGTCACCTCAGTCGCTGCCCCCACCGCCCACGCCGACTTCCCATGCCTCATTGGCACCCCCTTTCCGAGGATGATCAAAGATTGGCACAAAAAATGCTCTCTTTGCATCCAAGGAGAGCTTCAATCATGATGATCACTTCAAAGTTGGCGATGTTCGTTCTCGTGGGAGCCGCCCTCGGGGGCGCGTTGGGATACTACGGGAAATGCACGTCCGGGACCTGTCCACTCACCGCCAACCCGTGGCGTGGTGGGTTGTATGGGGCGTTCATCGGACTCATGCTCGGCATGTCCGCGCCTCGCTCCACTTCCTCAACCGATGGTGGGCAGGCGACCGTTCCGAGTCCCTTCCTTACGTATGCCACGACCCCGGCCGAATTCGAGGCCGAGGTGATCGCCTCGGACCTCCCGGTCCTGGTCGATTTCTACGCCGATTGGTGTGGCCCCTGCCGCGCCCTGGCCCCGAGCCTTGCCAACCTGGCCGAGGAGCACCAAGGCCGACTCAAGGTCGTGAAGGTCAATGTCGATCAGGCAGGTGAACTCGCTCGGACACATAAGGTCAGTAGCATCCCCGATCTGCGCCTCTTTATCGGCGGCAAGGAGGTCGATCGGATGGTCGGTGCACCGGATAAAGCTGGGCTGAGAGCCTTCGCCCGAGTCGAGCCCGCCATAGCAGAAGGCAGTTCGAAAAAGTAGCCGCTTTTTCGAGCTGACTTTCCCATCAGGATCCTGAGTGCCTCCCGCAGAGGACACGGTGGCGTTTTCGACTAGTCCATGGGGATGGGTAGGGTCAAGGCCCTGATCCATGCTTTTAGGGGAAGGATATTGGGAGTATCCATTATCTGCAGGGCAAGAGGCCGTCCGAAAAGGTCCATGGCGAAGCTAGATCGGGGTCGGGGTCGCTATCGGCCTCGGTATCGAAGGGACGCGTGATGGGATTCGGCCATAAAAAACCGGGTACCGCAACCGTATTGTTGCGGTGCTGACACCACTCGGCAGCGAAGTTTGAGCGGTCCATGAGGGCCAGGTGCCAACCAGGACAGGAATCGATTCCGATCCCGATTCCGACCCCGACCCCGATTCA
>CALLYA010000493.1 GCA_937875495.1 uncultured Verrucomicrobiota bacterium | reverse complement strand
CCAAGGGCCGCGGCACGCGAAGTCGTGCCGCGCCATGCGGTCACGGGTGGAACCCGGGACCGCATGGCATTTCACCTGCCATGAGGTGGTCGATCATCTCCGCGATACGGCTGTATTCAGCAGGATCGGGGGGCAATTCGATGTATTGGTGGTTGCCGGCGGGATCGTCTTGCCAATGGTTGCTGCCGTCAGGTGCGACCACGCAGCGACCGCGTGTGCGGCTGAAGAGCTCTTCTGCGATCGGCAGGAGCTGAAGGACTGCGAGCTGGTCCCAGCTCTGCCGGCCATGGAAGTCGTTGTAGAGCTGGTACGCGCGGTACACGGGATGTCGGGAGGGCAGGAGTTCTTTGAGACGGCTGCCGCCGGTGAGGATGGGATTGCCCGCCTCCCAGCCGCAGAACAGGGCCGAACCGCGCCAATGTTCCAGGCAGTAGAGTGTGGATGCGGGATCCGGCCGATAGAAATTGGCCTCCTTCCCGCTTGGATACTGACCGCCCATGCAGATCCACCGGCGGATCTTTTGGTGCGCCAAATCGATGCCGGTGAGCTGGGAGTAGGCGTCCGGTGCGGATTGCAGCAAGGCCTGAAGGCTGCTCAAGTGACCGATCGTGATCAATGCCACCGACGCATCGGGGCTGTCGGCCAGGAGCTTGCGATAGAGTGGGGCGGCATCCTCGGCCGACTGCCAGGCCATGGGTGTTACTGAAAACTCTTCAACGAGCTTGCGAGTGTAGCGCGAATGCTGGGTCAGCCTGGATTGGTTTTTCAGAAAGCCGATCGGGATCTCCTTGGTCCCGAAGTGATCCAACAGCACACGCGCGCAGCCGGGCGCGAACGGATCGTCGCTGGTGATGACGACGCCGATGAGCTCGATGAGTCCTCGGCTATGCAGGTTCATCAGCATTGCCAGTGCGCCGACATCGTCGACATCGGAGTCGAGGTCGGCGTCTAAAATAACCCGGAGGGGAGCGACCGTCCCGGCGCACCCGAATTCAATGCGTGGTGCGCCGAGGCAGACGGCAAGGATCAGGAGTACTTTCGCTATCGGACGCATGGTTCTCCGGCGGCAAGGGACGGCTCAAACGGTTTATTGGGTGCTGAGTGGTTAGCCCGGAACGAATCCTACGGCTGTGGGACGGTCCGCGGATTGATCAGCTGCGGGAGCCATACCTTAAAGAAGGGGAACCCGTCGAGTGTGTTGCCGGCGGTCGCGTAGTCGCAGAGCAGGACCTGGATCGGCTTCGGGCCTGTTTCCGTATACGCCTCCGGCAGGAAGGTGGCCTCGAACGCCATCCAGAGATCGGCGGCAGGCGGCTCGATCGGTTTGAGCTCGATGAACCCGGGGGCAGACTCCACGGGCTGAAGGATAGCGCTCAGCTCCGGATCGCCGAGGCGGGCGTCGCGAGCAAGGACGATCGGACCGCGCACGATGGCGGTATGCTCCGGGAATTGGCCGAGCCGGTGGACGCGGCCGCGCAGATCTAGGGTCAGGCTGATGGTATCTCCGGCCTTCCACACGCGTTCGATGCGGGCGTAAGAGCCGGCCTGGGGGGCGGATTGCTCCTCGCCGTTCACTTTCAGAGTCGTCTGCTCGCTCCAGCCAGGGATGCGGACCCTGACCGCCATCTCTGTGGTTTCGCTGGGATTGACGGTGATGCGGACCTCTGGCTCCACCGGGTAGTTCGTGCTTTGAATGAGTTCAACCTGGCTGCCATCGGGCGCCTGGGTCTTCCAGGAGCCGGTGGTGTAGAAATTGACCTGGACCCCGTCCGGCGCCTGCATGACGGTTGTCTGCGGGAGCGTGAAGAGCGCGCGCGGACCGCTCGCAACGCAGCAGTTGAGCCCCATGCCGCACTGTTCGCTCCCCTCGAGGCGCTGACCGCTGAGGGGGGTGTACTTGGCCCAGTCTGAGCCGTCCGGTTTCATGGAGCCGAGCAGTGCGTTGTAAAAGGCCTGTTCGATGGCGTCGGCGTAGCGCGCATCACCGGTCAGCCGGAGCAGTTGTTGGCTCAGTTTGATCCAGGTGACGGTGACGCAGGTCTCCTGGTGGTGATAGATGGGGAGTGTTTGAAGCTGTTTGCCGCCGAACCACGCCTCCATCGCGGCGCCGGACCCGGCGATATTGATCTCCGTCTGCAGGATGTTCGCCCAGGTTGCTTCGACTGCCGCACGGTATTCCTCTTTACCGGTGATGCGATAGAGCTCGAGCAGGCCCTCGTAACAGGACATCATCTCATACGCTTTTTGGCCCTGCTCCCAGCCGTACCAATTGCTGGTGGGGCGTGGGAAGCGGCGGCCGACGTCGACCCCGGACTTCGAGAGCAGCTGCGGTCCTTCCGGTGTTTCCCACTGGCGGACGATCTCTTCGGCGAACTCGAGGAAGCGAGGCTCGCCGGTGCGGACATAGAGTTGGCAGATCGGTTCGAGCACGGAGGAGGCCGCCATGCCGCGGTGGTTGCCCTGTTTGACGATGAGCGCGTCCCGCTCCGCGAGCTCACCGATGAGGTGATCGGCAAGCCGGATCGCGGCCGCGAGCGCCTTGGGCTCCCGGGTCAGGTCGTAGTAGCCCAAGAGGCCGAGCATGCAGTATTTCCGTCCCCAGATATCCCAGGCGGCGAGGTGGTGTTCGGGCCCGTAATTGCCGATATAGCCATCCGCGCTTTGGGTGGCGAGCAGGCCATCGACGGCCGTGTCGAGTCTTTGCTTCAGATCGGGAGTTGGGTGGTAGCGGTAGGCGAGCAGGGCGGAGGTGAACCACTTGCCCCAGAACTCGCTCTGCCAGCAGTAGGTCTCCTCGCGATGGCGAAACGGCTCCACCAGCCGGTCGATGTCTTGTGCTAGAATCCGGTTCTGATAGGAGGCATCGAGTTTTTTCCCGATGAATGCACCCATGGCAACGGGTGGCACCGGCACGAGAAAGTCGTGCACGGCGGGCTCGACCGATTGCGCGTGGAGCGAACCAGCGCAGAGCGGGAGTAGGAGGAACACCCACACCCAAGAAGCGGGTGATGCAAGTTGTGATTGCGCGGTTTGGGGGGTGGAATGGCGTCTCATATGCGTGCTCATGGAAGGAAGTGGCCTGACATCGATCGCATTGGTTCCCGAAGGTTTCGCTGTTGGTCCGGGATGGATCGACCTCAGACTGCCAAGTCCATGAGGCGCATGTCAAGCCCTCCGGCTTGCGGCCGGAGGGCTTGGGGGAGTGGGTCGTGGGAGGCCGTCCGACAAGCCAGATGGCGAAGGAAGCTCGGGATCGGAATCGATTCCGACCCCGACCCCGATTCAGACACTGATCGGACTGATCGGCCACCCTTTTCTGGAAGTGGCGCCGGCTGGAAGTGGCGCCGGAAGGAACCTACCTTTTCGGACGACCACCAGCTGCATTGGAGCCGTATTCAGCAACAACCTTGGCCTGTTGAAACGGCCTCTCTCCATGATTCCCTCAAAGGCAGGGGCTGGGCATGGAACCAACCCATTCCCATGGTCTGGTCACAAACGCCACCGCGCCCTCTGCGGGAGCCTCTCCGGCTCCGGATGGGAGAGCGGCTTCCTTTTCGGACGACCTCAGGCTAAAGTCTGCGAATCAATGGGCCAGTGCGCGATCGAGGTCTTCGAGGAGGTCCTCGATGTCTTCGATGCCGACGGAGAGGCGAATGGTGCCGTCGGTGATTCCCGACTTGGCGCGTTCCTCTGGGGTGAGCGGGGCATGGCTCATTGTGGTCGGGTGGGAGACGAGCGATTCAACGCCGCCGAGGCTCTCGGCAAACAGGAAGATTTGCAGCGGCTTCACAAAGGAGCGCACCTGCTCAAGGCCGCCTTTGAGGCGGAAGGTGACGACCGCGCCGAACCCATCCATTTGGCGCTTGGCCAGGTCGTGTTGGGGATGGGTGGGCAGGCCTGGGTAGATCGTCTCTTCGACCTGTGGGTGGTCCTGCAGAAACTCCGCGACCGCCTGTGCGTTGGCGGCGTGCTGGCGCATCCGGACCGCCAGCGTTTTGAGTCCGCGCAGGCTCAGCCAACAATCCCAGGGCCCTGGAATGGCGCCGGCATTGTTCTGGTAGAATTTCACGGCCTCGTAGAGCTCTTTATTGTGGGTGACGACCGCGCCGCCGATGACGTCGCTGTGGCCGCTGATGAACTTGGTGGTGCTGTGGGCGATGATGTCGGCGCCCTGGGTGAGTGGGCGCTGGAAGTATGGTGAGGCAAATGTGTTGTCGGCTGCGAGGACCGCGCCGCCTGCGTGTGCGATTTCGGCGACGGCGCGGACATCGACCAGCTGGAGCAGGGGATTGGCCGGGGTCTCGATCCAGACGATCTTCGTATTGGGGCGCATGGCCTGGGCAAAGGCCTCGGTGCGTGTGGTCTCGACGTAGGTGAACTCGATGCCGCGGGGGCGGTACACCTTCTCGAACAGGCGGAATGTGCCGCCGTAGATATGTTCGGAGGAGACGACATGATCGCCGGGGCGCAGGATGGAGAGGAGTGCGTCGATTGCGGCCATGCCGGAGCCGAAGGCGAGGCCGTAGTCAGCCTCTTCGAGTGAGGCCAGGCACTGCTCGAACGCGGTCCGGGTCGGGTTGCCGGTGCGTGAGTATTCGAACTCCGGGATCGTGCCGACCTCCTGGAACTTGAAATTCACGGATTGATAGACCGGCACGACGATGGAGCCGTTGTGTGGATCGGGCTGTTGTCCGAGGCGAATCGCTTTGGTGGAAAACCGCATGGGACGGGTCCTTTCTTGGAGCAGTACCTTTGAGTATGAAATCGGGCAGTATGGTGGGGGGTAAGCAGAAGAGACCTCCCAAGGGGGGCGCGTAGCGGGTCCCTTGGGAGATCTCCGCGGGGAGGCAGGGGGGAGGGGACTGGTGGCGAAAGGTTGCGGGTAGGGGTCAACCTTCCAGATCAGCGAAGAGAACCGAAGAGAGGTAGCGCTCGCCGAAGCTGGGGAGGACGACCACGATCACCTTATCCTTGTTTTCGGGGCGTGATGCAACGATATCGGCGGCACGCAGTGCGGCGCCGGAGGAGATGCCGACGAAGAGACCCTCCTGATCGGCGGCTCGGCGTGCCCATTCGATCGATTCGGTCTGATCCACGGCCACGACCTCGTCGACGAGGTCGAGGTTGAGGACCTTGGGGACAAACCCGGCCCCGAGGCCTTGGATCTTGTGCGGACCCGGGGTCAGCTCCACTCCCTGCTTTGCCTGGGTGAGGACGGGGCTCTGGGCAGGCTCGACGGCGATGGCCTGGAAGGAGGGTTTACGGGGCTTGAGTGCCTCTGCGACACCGGTGATGGTGCCGCCGGTACCGACACCGGAGATCAGGATATCGACCTGTCCGTCGGTGGCCTCCCAGATCTCCTCGGCGGTGGTGAGGCGGTGGGCTTCAGGGTTGGCTGGGTTTTCGAACTGCTGAGGAATGAAGCTGTTCGGCTCATTGGCTGAGATTTCGTTGGCGCGGTTGATGGCCCCTTTCATGCCTTCGGCGGCAGGCGTGAGGATCAGCTCGGCGCCGAGCGCGCGTAGGACCTTACGCCGTTCGAGGCTCATGGAGTCGGGCATGGTGAGGATAAGGCGATAACCGCGCACGGCGGATACGAAGGCGAGTGCGATGCCGGTGTTGCCGCTGGTCGGCTCGACGATGGTGGCACCCGCTTGGATTTTGCCGTCGCGTTCCGCGGCGTTGAGCATGGAGACGGCGATACGGTCTTTGACGGAGGCCAGCGGGTTTTTCCCTTCGAGCTTGGCGAGCACGGTGGCGTTCCGGATCAGCTTATTGACGCGCACGAGCGGGGTCTGGCCGATGGCCTCGACGATATTGTTGAAGATGGCAGGCATTGAACGTTCCTTTCAAAGGCTCCGGATTTTCGCTAATCATCATTTACCCGATAAGTTTTGTCGGGTTTTAATCGCGTGTCAAGCCCTTGCCTGGGCTTAATTCCAAGTAAACCGATTGACTTAAAGTTTTAAACGGGGGAGAGTCGGGTTGTGTGGGACCCGGATGCCTATGACGATCGACCGATGATTCTGGAGCGTGAGCGAGCGTGAACCTTTCACAAAAATGCCAGTATGCCGTCCGTGCCGTCCTGGAATTGGCCAGGCGTTACGGGCAGGGCCCCGTCGCCATCAGTCAGATCGCCGCGAGCCAGGCCATACCTCAGCGCTTCCTCGAGAATATCCTCAACGAGATCAAGCCGACCGGGCTCATCGCCTCCCGGCGCGGGATCCAGGGCGGCTATCAGCTCGCCAAAGACCCGGCCGAGGTGACCGTCGGTGAGATCATCCGGCTCATCGACGGCCCGCTGGATCCGGTCCGCTGCATCGGCGATCCCGCCAGCCAGTGCTGTCCCATGCAAGACCAGTGCGCCCTCATGAACCTGTGGCAGCGCGCCAAGACCGCCGTCGAGTCCGTCTACGACGGCACCAGCTTCCGTGACCTCGTCGTGGAGGAAGAAGACCTCCGCAGCCGCACCGCGATCGACTTCTCCATCTGAATCCGGGTGCGCAGCACGACGTTGCGTGCTGCGGCGTGTGGGCAGTGGCCCCCACGCGAGGGTCAGAGGTCAGAGGTCGGAGGTCAGCCCCAGAGCGCTGCGCGCGAGTTACTGGTCATTGCACCGCTCCATACTCCTTTTTTCGTCCAACCTCAGGCCACTAGGTCCACGCCGTCCAAGCGTCCTCAATCTCTTGGCCTCAGCTCCACCCATCCTCTGCGCCTCTGCGCGAGTCCTCTGGTCATCCGCAGGCCAAACGTCCTCAAGCACTCCGCTACAGCTCCACCCACAGCGGGCCTCCAACCACAGGCCGGAAATCCTTCGCCAAGGTCACCCATGAAGTGATAAAAGAGGGGCAGGTGTTCTTTATACCTCTGTTACCTCTGCCGAAAGGGGATCAAGATGAGTGCTGTGTGTTCTATGCAAGGTCGTTGTTTCGGGTGCCCCATGGATCGAAGGCGGTTTTTGACCGCAGGGGGTGCGGCCTGTGTCGCGGCGGCCGGTCTGGCTTCAGCCCCGAGCAGCCTGTTTGCGGCGGAGCCGAAGAGGAGGATGCGCCTGAGGTTGGTTTTCTCCCTGCACGGACCCAAGCAGGAGGTGCCGGATTGGCCGAACAAAGATTTTGATTTCGTCCCGGTGATGGATCGGATCACCAGCCTGCTGAAGGCGGAATGCCCTGAGTTCGACTACGTCGTCTCGCTGGCCAACGGTCCGGATCAGGCGAAGCAGATCGTCGCGGAGGACGGCGCGGATGCTGTTGATGGTTACATCGTCTATCAGATGAACTGTTGGAATCAGGTGGTCCAGACGATCGCGGCCACAGGGAAGCCGGTCCTCTATGCCGATTTTCAATACGCCGGCAGCGGCGGGTTTTTGGTCTACAACGCCGCGTTTTTGCGGGCGGGTGCCGCGAATGTCGGTTTCGTCGCCTCCTCCAAAGTGCGCGATCTCGTCGAGGCGGTGCGCTGTTTTGGGTGCGTGGGGCGAGGTGCCGCACCTGCCGAGTTCGTGCGCGCGGTCGACGCGGTGCGGGTCTCAGGCACCCCAGCGGCCGGCGATCAGGCATGCATTCCCGATCCGCTGGTGACCCTCCCGATCGACGAGTGCCTGGAGCGGATGCGTAACTCGCGCATCCTTGCGGTCCGCGATCAGAACGCGGGACCAGCCCCTGCGATCATGGGCATACCGATTGAATACATCCCCTTTTCCGAGGTCAACGATGCCTGGGCCGCCGCCGATCCGGACGAGACGAAGGCGATCGCGGACGCCTGGGAGCGGACCGCTCACGCCATCACCGGAGTCTCTCGTGAGACCTTGGAGCAGTCGGCGGCGATGTATCTGGCCGAGAAGGCAGTGCTCAAGCAGCACAACGCCAACGGCATCACGATCAATTGCCTCGGCGGTTTTTACGGGGGACACATTCACGCCTACCCATGTCTCGGTTTTCATCAGCTTCAGAATGAAGGCCTGATCGGCGGGTGCGAATGCGACCTGCGCTCCGCGGCCACGATGGTAGCGATGACCGCCCTGACCGGTGGCCGCCCCGGCTACATCTCCGATCCTGTGATCGACACAGCGAAGCGTCAGATCATCTACGCCCACTGCGTGGCGCACAATCGCGCCTTCGGTCCGGAAGGCCCCGCCAACCGGTTCGAGATCATGACACACTCGGAGGACCGCCAGGGCGCGTCCGTGCGATCGATTCTGCCCCTCGGCTATATGACAACCACGCTCGAGGTGGATCAGGGGCGGCGTGAGATCCTGATGCACCAGGGCAAGGCGGTCGAGAACGATCCGGATGATCGTGCCTGCCGCACGAAATTAGGGGTGGAGCCTTCGGGTGATCTGGAGAAGCTCTTCACGCAGTGGGACCATTGGGGCTGGCATCGGGTCACCTACTACGGCGATCTCAGGGAGCCGATCCACGCCTTGGCCGACGCCCTGGAATGGAAGGTCGTCGAGGAGGCCTAACCGCTGGGCGGTGGCACCTTGTCCTGTTCTTCCCGCTCCAAATCGAAATCGCTAGAGCCCGTCCGAAAAGGCGCGCTCCTTCAGGCGTCCCCCCCAGGCAATGGTTGAGGATCAGCCAGATCAGTCCGATTCATGGTCGAAATCGAAATCGAAATCGGGATCGGGATCGAAATCGGGATCGGGATCGGGATCGATTCCCGCCCTGCATGGCACCTGGCCCTCACGCACTGCTTAAACCTCGATGCCGAGTATTGTCAGCGCCGCAACAATACGGATGCGTTCCCCGGTTTTTTATGGCCGAATCCCATCCCGCGACCCTTCGATACCGCCCCCCGACCCCGAGCTTGCTTCGCCATTGACCTTTTCGGACGACCTCTAGCTGATTGGTGCCAGACTCATCCTGGAACTGAAGGCCGCAGATGCGCTCGGGTCCATCCATACCGCTCAGGTCATGTCCCACCGTGACGTCTCCTCCCCCCTTGGCGCTCTTGGCGTCTTGGCGGTTGAATTCCCCAGCCTTCACGCATCCCGCTGACGGATTCGAATTCAAGTGGACTGTTTATCCGGCAAGGGCCGACCCCATGAGATGAACCGCCAAGACGCCAAGGACGCCAAGGCGATTGAGAGCCTGGACGTCCATTGGGTATGAATTGCAAGAGTCGACAGGACTGACTGGAGCCCGTCCGAAAAGACGCGATCCTTCATGCGTCGCCTCCAGGCAATGCTTGCCGATCAGTCAGATCATTGTCGACATC
>CALLYA010000492.1 GCA_937875495.1 uncultured Verrucomicrobiota bacterium | reverse complement strand
CCTACTCCTACTCCTACTCGCTCTCCCAACTTCTCGTGCTCTAGTTCCATTCGCATCCTCGTGTACGGAAACGTGTACCGCTTCGCTGTGTACGCGTACGTTTCTGGGCCCCGCAGGACCGTTGCTGAAAACTGCTCCGAAATACCTGCATTCCCCCTCCCAACCCACCTCTGCGCCCTCTGCGTTCTCTGCGGGAGTCCTCCTCATCCGGCCCCGCAGACCTTTCATGATTGCCCAACATGGTATTCGGCCGGCCTCAAGCTACCTGCGTTGACAAATCCTGGTTTTGTGGCAGCGGTTAGCGGAAATGCGAACCATCCTCCATGCCCTGCTGCTCGGCTTTGTGATGTCCTACACAACAGGAATCACGCACCTGCTGCATTGCATGACCGAGCATGGCGCCTGCAGCAGGACCGCCCATGCCGCGTCTGCGAACCTTCCAGAACTCGAGGATGGGTTGGCGCTGTTCGCCGAGGGGGCCTGTCATGGCAACTTCTCCGACTCCAGCGCCGAGGATGTCTCGGCCCGGTGGGCTTGTCCCCTTTGTCAGAGCCATGCTGTTCGCAGTTTTGAATCGGCTCCAACCCAGCTCGGTTGCACTTTGGTCCGTTCCTATCCTCCTGCTGTCAGCGAGTGGACGGACTCGATTCCGAGCAGCCCTGCGATCGAGCGTCCTTCGGTCCGTGGCCCCCCGATTCGGCCGGTGTAGTACCAGCACTCGAATCTCGATAGCGCGGGATCGGTAGAGGTCATTCTCGGGAGGACGATGCATTCGTTGTCCCCCGGCATGTGCGGCTGTTTGTACCGCGGTTGCCTCTACCGCAGTGGCTCTTTCGCCATATACCCGGGCCGGCCGTTGTCTACATTTTTCTGCGATCAGGGGGATGATACTGATGAAACGGACGCATCTACGCACCGGTTTCACACTAATTGAATTGCTCGTTGTGATCGCGATCATCGCGATCCTTGCCGCTATGCTGCTGCCCGCCTTGTCTGGAGCCCGTGCATCGGCCAAGCGGATTGCATGCACAAACAACCTTCGACAGATCGGCATAGCCTTGAGCCTCTATGCCGATGACCATCACGATTGGCTGCCGGAGACCTCCCATGGCGCCTCCGCGGCTCGCTCCTGGATCTACACGCTCTCCCCCTACCTCGGGGAGATGGACAAGGTTCGGATCTGTCCGGCCGATCCCAGGGCCCCGCTGCTCTTGGAGCACGGGACAAGCAGCTATACCATGAATGAGTTCACGTCTGTCGATCTGGTGACCCCATTCGGGCAATTGCAGGAGAGCTTCCGAAACCGCCGCACCATTGTCCGGCCATCGGACACCTTTCTGACCTTCATCGCCTCGGATCGTCGGCCGGCGAGCGAGTCCATGGACCATACCCATGCGCGTGGCTGGGGGCGCGGGTGGGCGCAGGTGATCGCCGACATCCAACCCGATCGGCATGCCACAGGCCGAAGCCTTGTGGCTGATCATTTCCGGGGCGTCTCAAACTACCTGATGGCTGACACCCGGGTGGAAACCATACCGGCACGACAGCTCAAGGCCCTGATCGATCAGGGGGTAAACTTCGCCAAGCCGCTGGGGGCCAGGGATCCGGTCCTCTTCTGAACCGGGCGATCCTGAGGGGGCTGCTTACACCATTCATTTGTCTGTTTTGAGGAGGGATTTTCCCAATGAAGTCGTTTCGTTTTCATCGTAATGGAATCGTTTCCATCCGTGGTTTGATGTTGGGTGGCGTGCTTGGACTCATGCCGGCGATGAGCCGGGAGGCGTCCGGTGCGACCTATGTCGTATTCGAAGAGGATCATGCGGACCTCGCCATCGCGTGGAGCGCGGAAGACGGTTGGCGCATCGGGTTGGAGGACCATCACGCAGAGGCGCTCACGCCCCTGGAAAAGGTTGTGGTTCTGGTGCCGGAGGCGGCAAAGCTGACCGTTCCCAACGATCCGCAGTACGCTTTTCTGGGGGTGCCCGGTGCCGAGACCTGGATCCTTCCGCAGGTGGAGACGGCGGGAGTCCCCTTTCTGGGGATCAACGGACACGAGATTGCAGCGGAGGTCGGACCGGTTGGGCTCGTCCTGGATTCCGTTTCAGGACCGGGGTCGCTATCGCTCTACACGGTCGGGGTAGGCTCCTTTCCGGCGGTGGCCATTCACTCCGGGGACGGGATCGACGAGGACGACCAGATCCTGATCACCCCAGGGGGGCATTACCACTACAACTGGGCCTTTTCCGAGCCCGGCTGGTATCGAATCGGCTGGCGGGTTCGGGATGGTGAAGGTGTGCTATCGGAGCCGCGATGGCTGCTTGTGGGGGTGGAGGAGGGGGTCGCACCGCGGATCCTGAGCATCGCATGGTCGCCTGAGGGGGTACACCTTACGGCCGATCTCTACGGTCCGACTCGGCTCGAGCATGCACCTGCGCCGGAGGGCCCATGGTCGGAGCAGGGGGTGTTCGAGGATGACGCGGAGCTATCGAAGTGGCGGGGGCAATGGGCGGAAATGCCGATGGGCTTCTACAGGCTGATGGGACTGATGGATGCGGAACATTAGTACTGGGAAGTGGTTAAGAGAACAGGTCGAATCTCGTTCGGGAATGGGACCGGTAATTTTTCACAAACCAGGGTCCTTCGTTTGACTCCTCCTCCAGAAGAGCCAATATTGGGAGCCTGCAAGCAACACCCGGTTGCGAGCGCAAGAAGATCCAGCAAAGTTTTTCTTGACGAATCGGAAACCGTGGGTTAGGTTTGTGTTCAGTCGCGAACTGCGAGATGAGCAGCCGCGAACAGCTGATTGACAATCGAGACGTGCGAGACATTGAGCCGATCGCGTGCGA
>CALLYA010000491.1 GCA_937875495.1 uncultured Verrucomicrobiota bacterium | reverse complement strand
GATCAGGTTGATCGTGTCCGGATCGATGGTGCTGGAGGGGACGGTCAGCGCGGATGGAGGGCGTTCAGACCATTACTACATCGGCAGCGGCTCGGGCGGTTCGATCTGGGCGACGGTCGGCAGCCTGAGCGGCGCGGGTGTATTTAGGGCCAACGGTGGCACCAAATCCTTCAACGGCACGGGTGGTGCGGGTGGTGGCGGGCGAATCGCGGTTTACTGCGGCGATGATTCTGCCTACACGGGTGCCACCGCGTCAGTCTGTTTGGGTGGAGTCGAGGAAATCCCCGGAGCACCGGGCACGATCGGGTTTTTCAATCTGGATGGGACGCGATTGGATGTGTTTCAAACGATGACATTTGACGCGGTATCGGAGCATGTCTTTGGGGATGTGGTTTTGTCGGCGGACGCGCGTGTGGTGCTTGGCGGTGGGGCGACGCTGGTGACGACAGGAAGCCTGGCTCTTCGGGACACGGCACGTTTGACGATTGATTCGATCGACAACGACCAGCTTGTAGACGGCGTGTGGGTGGGGCGTGGAGGCACGATCGAGGCCGTGAACTTGTCGATCGCCGAGCAGGCTGTGATCACGGCTGACGGC
This sequence comes from uncultured Verrucomicrobiota bacterium, assembly GCA_937875495.1. Classification (GTDB taxonomy): domain Bacteria; phylum Verrucomicrobiota; class CALLYA01; order CALLYA01; family CALLYA01; genus CALLYA01. Next base: position 19,768 of record CALLYA010000491.1, on the reverse strand, counting down.
ATGGGTTACAAGGGTCGCTTTCGGGGGGTCGGCATGGGGCCGGGTGGCGGCGCTGCTTCGCTGCTGTATTTGAAGGCCGGCGGCGGTGGATATGGCGGAGCCGGCGGGGATGCTGATGTCTCAGGTGGCGGCATCTACGGATCATACAGGGAGCCACTCGAGTTGGGTTCTGCGGGTGGCGCAGAGACGGGCTCCAGCCTGAAGCCGGGGGGATCCGGTGGGGGCGCGGTTCGACTGCTGGTGACAGGGACGCTTGCACTGGCGGGGCGTATCAGTGCGGATGGCAGCAACAGCGATCAATATTACAACGGCAGTGGCTCGGGCGGTTCGATCTGGGCGACGGTCGGCAGGCTCGTAGGATCCGGCATCATCTCTGCTGCGGGCGGGCACAAGTCTTTCAACGGACCGGGCGGCGGTGGCGGTGGTGGTCGGATTGCGGTTTACTGTGATGACCTGGTTGATTACTTGGGCATGGCGACGTGCACTGCGGCAGCCGGAGTGGACGATTTCCCCGGGGAACCGGGGACGGTCGGGTTTTTCAGCCGGGACGGCCGTCGGCTCGTCATCGAGCGGACCTTTGCGTTCGAGGAGGAGCAGGTACATTCCTTCGACCAGCTGACCGCACGTGGAGAGGCCATTGTTGTACTGGGCGGCGGAGCGCGGCTTGAAACATCCGGTTCGCTCGAGGTCTTGGATTCGGCGACGATCCGGGTCGGATCGATGGATCGATCGGGCATGATCGATGGCATTTGGGCGGGCCGCGGGGGGGCGTTGGCAGTCGGAAGTCTGACGGTTGAATCCGGGGCGTCGATATCGGCCGATGGAATGGGCTACTTGGGCATGTATCGGTCATCGGGGCTGGGCCCGGGTGGTGGAGCGGCATCTTCGCGTTACCTGAGGGCGGGCGGCGGTGGATACGGCGGAAAGGGTGGGGATGGGGCCGTACCGGGGGGAAGGCCATACGGTTCACTTCTCAAGCCGGTCGATCTCGGTTCCGCGGGTGGGGCTGAGGTGGCTTCCAGCCTAATGCCCGGGGCCGCAGGCGGGGGAGCCATCCGGATCATATGCGACGGACTATTGACCTTGCATGGTCGGATCAGCGCGAACGGCACAAACAGCGATCAATATTACAACGGTAGCGGGTCCGGCGGCTCGCTTTGGGTCACGGCCGGCAGCCTTGCAGGAGATGGGTACTTTCAGGCTGACGGCGGTCGTGATGCATTCAATGGGCCGGGAGGCGAGGGAGGTGGGGGACGAATCGCGGTTTATTCGGATGACTGGTCTGGGTTTCACGGGTTATCGACGAGCACGGCGCATGGCGGGCAGGCGGATGAGCCGGGGGATTGGGGCACGATTTGTTTCCTGAGTGCAGACGGGTTGTGGCTATCGGTATTTGACCGGTTCAGGCTCGAATCCGGGGAGCATGTTCGGTTTCAGCGGGTGTTTTTTGGTGATGTCAGTCAAGGAGTACAGCACGGTGGCTCGATCCTGGAGGCCACGGGCGAGATGCGGCTAGAGGCTGGTAGCCGGCTGGAAATGGAATGTTCGGAGCTTCAATCGGCGCCTGGGGGACATTGGATCGGCCGAGGCAGTGAGCTTCGGGCGGGCCGGTTTGTGGTTGAGGCGGGGGCTGTAATCACTGCGGAAGGCAATGGGTACCCGGGTGGATTCCGCTCTCAGGGGCTCGGTCCGGGCGGGGGGATGGGCGGGCTCAACTATGACCGATCGGGTGGGGGCGGCTATGGTGGCATGGGTGCTCCGGCCCAGGCGGGCGCTGGGATTGCATACGGCTTAGCGGAGATGCCGCACCAGCCTGGTTCAGGCGGAGGTGGGACCCAAAACAGCTCGTATGCGGCGGCTGCGGGCGGCGGAGCGATTCTGATTCGAGTCTGCGAAACTGCGGACGTCTCCGGAACCATTCAGGCCAACGGCGGCAATAGTATTCACTATTACGACGGCTCTGGTTCGGGCGGGTCGATCCGGATCGAGGCGGGTGCGGTTGTCGGATCGGGCGGCATCACAGCCCTGGGTGGTAGGGGGACATTCAACGGTCCCGGCGGTGGTGGCGGCGGGGGGCGGGTCGCGGTCTACACTTGGGCCCAGGCCGGTGCCGATCACCCCGCGGTCGACGTATCGGGTGGAATTGGAACCGAGGGCGAAGCGCCGGGAGAGACCGGCACGTTCTATCAATCCGACAAACCAAAGTTCCTATTCCTTCAACCCACGGAGGACCTTGTACACGGGACGCGACGCATCCAATGGGATGCGGCCTTTCCCGACTGGGATGGGATCCGGGTCGACATCCGGCTGCTCCAAAACTCGAAACAGATTCCCATTGCCGCGGGGCAACCGATATCGGGTGGGCTTTTTCTGGACAGCGCAAAGGTGACGGATGGGGTCTATCAACTCTGGGCGGTTTACAAAAATGCGTCGGGCCAAGTGGTTGGCGAAGCGAAGAAGGAGCTCTCCATCAACAACTCTGCCATTTGGCATGAGGGAGCCTTGGGTGAAGGCGAGATCTGGCGTTCGGGTGAAGTCCATATAGTCGGCGGCCTTGATCTCGTCGGCCAGGCCCAACTCGTGGTGGAAGCCGGAGTCGTCATCAAATTCCTGGAGGGCGGGTTTATCCGGGTCGGGAATGAGGCCGGGATCGAGCTGCAGGGCACTGAACAGCGGCCGGTGGTGTTGACTTCGATCAAGGACGATTCCGCGGGAGGCGACACCAATTTCGATCGCGATCGCTCCATGCCGCGCTCTGGCGACTGGAACGGGGTGGAAGCGGTCGGCACCGGTTCACGGGTGGATTTCGGGGAATTTTCCGAGGTCCGATACGTACGTCGCGAGCATTCCGGGACGCTGGTTGCCGATGCGGTGTGGGACGGCACCTATCTCCATGAAATCACAGGTGACCTCACGCTGCCTGCCGATCGGACTCTTGTGATTGCCCCCGGCGCTGTGATCAAGGTTCATGACGGGGTTCATATCAGGGTGGAACCCGGCTCTGTGATGCAGGCTGTCGGGACTCGTGGGCTCCCGATTTATTTCACCTCGATACACGACGATGAGATTGCGGGCGACAGCAACAACGACGGCGCTGAATCGGGTCCGAACCCTGGGGATTGGGGAATCCTTGAAGTCAGGGGGGAGGCCGATTTCGAGCATGTCCAATTCAGATATGGCGGGGACAGTGGCGCGAGCGACTGGAACGACGCCGCCATGGTCAAGAGTTACGGACAGGTGGTCATCGGGAAAAGCCTCTTCCTGGGTGCACTCTATGACGCATTGGGTGTTTGGGGAGGCGAGTGCCGGCTTTGGGACAGCTTGATAGTGGACAGTGACCGGGGTGTTTTGGTGCGTGGCGGGATTGCGGATATCCGCAACAACACGGTCTATGGTTGCCGGATCGGCCTACATCCGCACGGTGGCGTCTCCACGATCTACAACACGATCGTCAGCGACAGCACATCGCGTGGGCTGTGGAATTCGGGCGGGATACAGGCATATGCCTACAACAACATCTGGAATTCCACGGAGGTGAACTATTACGGGATGACCGATCCGACGGGCACCAACGGGAACATCTCAGAGGATCCGGTGTTCAAGAATCCGGGCAACGGGGGTTTCTATCTCGGCTTCGGCTCGCCCTGTATCGACCATGCCAATGGGATCATGGCGTCGGAATCCGATTTTGCCGATGCCCCGAGGTATGACGATCCCAGGAGCGCGAACACCGGTATCGAAACCGGGGGGCAGGCCTTTGCCGACCTGGGTGCGTTTGAGTTTGTCGAGAATGCCGAATCCGATAAGGACCTGGTGGTCGTCTCGATGGACGGACCGGGTGTTGTCACGGCGGGCGGGGCAGTGGAGTTGCGCTATCGGGTGGCGAACATCGGAACCGCGTCGATCCAGGGGCCATGGGTCGACCGGGTGGGGCTGGTTGCGCAGAAACCGGAAAGGGGTGTGGAGTATCTAGAGGCGGGCATTGTCTCATCGGGCATGCTCATTGGACCTGGGGACCAGGTCGAATGTATCGCCTCCGTGACGGTGCCGGGGGGGACGGAGGGTGAGTGGCGCTGGCAGGTGCAGGTGAACTCCGGAGGGGATGTTTTTGAAGGGATCCACTGGAGGAACAACGTCACTGTTTCAGAGAACTCAACGACCATGCAGGTCCCCCGCCTTGGGGTGGGTGGGGAGGGAACGGGCGAATTTTCCAGTGCCGGCGAGGATCATTGGTTCTCGGTCGTGCAGCCTGCGGGCGTGGAGTTGGTCGCTGATCTGGATACAGCGATGGAGGAGGGCCGATGCTCGCTCTTTGTCGGCTATGATTCCATGCCGGTCGATGTCGCTTACGATCTGCGGTCGGCTTACTGGCACTCACCGGATGTGCGGGTAGGCATTCCCGCACCGCAAAACGACAGGCTGGTCTATCTCCTGGTTCGTCCAGAGGTCCTGACCAGCGGACCGATTCCGTTTGTTGTGCATGTGGGTGAAGCCGGGTTTGAGCTGACCGGAATCACCTGCTCGACGGCGGGAAATGCCGGCGAGCTCTCGTTCGGCCTCATTGGCAGTGGATTTGTGCCGGAGATGATTGTGCGCCTGGAACGGAACGGCGGCCTTCGCACGGCGCACTCGCTGATTCTGCAGGATTCTTCGAGTGCATTAGCGACTGTGGACCTGATGGGAGCGCAGGCAGGGACTTGGGATGTCGTGATTGAACTGGGCGGGGTCCGGCGTCGGCTTGAGCAGGCGTTGAATGTGGTGACTGGAATCGGTGGGCGCCTTGCAACCCGCTTGGTATTGCCCGAGCGCGTCCGGGCGGGGAGGACATTTACAGGGTTCATCTATTACGAGAACACGGGCGATTCCAATCTGGAAGCCCCGCTTTTCGAGGTCCTAGGCTACAACGGCAACGTGATTCTCTGGGAAACAGAGACGTTCAGCGGCGAGCTGTCCTCGGCACGATTTTTGGGGGTTTCCCAGGGACGCGGCATGCCTTCTATCCTGGCGCCCGGAGAGGGATATTCCATTGCCTTTGAAGCGGTTGCGAATATGACCAATGAGGCGCGGTTTAAGCTCTTTGTGAAGGACCCACAGGCAACAGAGCCGATGGATCTTTCCGCGCTGGAATCGCTGGTTATTCCGGACGTCGAGTGTGATTGCTGGGAACAGGCATGGCAGATAGTGCGATCAACATGCGGGAGCACGGTGGGGTCGTACATTGGAGCCCTCACCGCGGCCGCGGATCGTGCGGCGGAGTTTGGATTGGACCTGATCAGCGAGCGCGCGGTGTTGACCTTCATGGTGCGGGAGGCGGCGCAGACCCTGGAATCGCCGATCTTAGCCGGAAGAATCCTTCTTAGTCCCGGCCAGGCTGCGGGTGAACGCCTTGGGGTGCATTTGCTCCCCACGGATGTTGCCTTGGAGGATGCGGAGCCGATTTACACGACATTGACCTGGTATGACGGGGCGTTCGGCTTTTCTGACATCCTTCCCGGCAGGTACGACCTCGTTGTGGACGGATTCGCCCGCGACCCATCCTGGACATTTACGGTCGGGGGTGTGGGCAGCGACCCCTTGATCGGACTGGAATTAGTTCCGCAAGCGGTTGCCGCCACGGTTGCAGGACGGATCACTGACGGCATCGACGGTCCTGGGATACCGGAGGTAGCGGTCTATTTGTCGAGTCCTACCCGGCCAGTTCGGACCACGATTTCGGATGAGGCAGGCGCCTTTCGGTTTCCCAATGTGGCACTGGGCGATTACAGCTTAGGGATCGTGCCTGTCGGCTGGGTGCCGGTTTCGCCAGTGGCCTTGAGCCTGGAACCGGGCGCTTCGATTCAGCACCACTTTTCGCTCTCGCAGGCCGGGGGGATGATACGTGGGAGTGTATTTGATCCGGGTGGTGAGCCGGTCCAGGGCGCGTGTGTGGATGTCCGGTTGCGTGGTACGCCTGGCGGCTTCGGGCTCTGGGAGGGTACGGCCGATCTGACGGACGACTATGGCGGGTTCTTTTTCTCTGCACTCCCAGCCGGGTCGTTTGAACTGATTGCGAGTAAGGCAGGCTACGCACCATCGGCGGGGCATTTTTTGCGGGTACAGGCCGGGGACCTGGTTTCCCAGGTTGAGTTGCAGCTTCGCGAAGGTGGCGTCCTCACCGGTACGGTTCGCGATACGTCCGGCCAGCCGTTGGCCCAAGCGCTTGTAACCGTTTCTGGTCCTACTGGAAGTCGTTGCGCGGAGGCTGTTTCAGACATGCTTGGCGAGTTTCGGCTAGAGCATCTCCCGCTGGAGTTGGTGCGCATCACGGCGACCTTGGACGGCTATGCGCCGTCTGTGTTGGATCAATGGATCACCGCTCCGGCGGTCAGTGAAGTGGAGTTGATGCTTCCTGTGTTAGGAAAGATTGAGGGCACGGTGGTACGGCAGGGAGTAGGGTTGAGAGGGATTTATGTCACTCTTGTGGGCGAGGATGGTGTGCACCAATGGGTTGAGACCGATGCCTCTGGGCGCTTCGTTTTCGAGGGGCTGCTCGAGGGTGCGTATGTGGTCATGCTTGGGCATTCTGGTGGCTTGTCCGCCGGCCGCACAGAGGTGATGATCGATGCGGGGCATCAGATGCAGGCGGTGATTTTGGAAGCCTCCTGTTCCCTCCTATCGGGGCGTCTCCTAGCCGCCGATCAGCACACCCCGCAGGCGGGCGGGGTGGTTGCGGTCGTGTTGAACGGCGAGGTGCTCGATACCAGGGAAGTGGCTCGCGATGGGATGTTCAGCTTTGTCGTATTGGAACCTGGGTTATATGAATTTGTGGCTCGTTCGGACTCCGGCCTGTATCCGCCGCGGCAGGTCATGATCGAGGCGAACACCGATTCAGTGATGGCGGACTGGGCTCCGGGAATTGGAGAAAAGGAGTTTGCCATTACCGACGGCGAGTCTGCCTCGGCGGTTGCGGGCGCGGCGGTCTATCTCGAATGGCCGTTGGACGATTTCGGGTTCATGACGTTGGCGGAAGCGACCGAACAGGCGGGCTCGGTACATTTTTCAGGCCTTCCGGAGGGTGAATACCGATTCGCGGTCCATGCTGACGGCTATCCTGTGGCACGAGGCGGCTGTGTGGTTGATTCAGGGGCGGGTGTCGAGACTGTCCCGATGATTTCGGGCAACACGATCTCAGGCGTTGTTCATTTCGAGGGGCTGCCGGTCGATGATGCATCGGTCGAATTCGTTTCGGACGCGGCCGGGTCCGGCGGTCATCCGACCTCTTCATCGGACGGATCTTTCGAGACCAGCCTTGGCACAGGCAGTTATGATGTAGTTGCGTATGCGGTTGGTGGTTCCGGCGTATGGCGGACGGAGGACTGGTTCGTCAAGGGGCCGAGGAGCCTGGATATCGAAATGACGACCGAGGGCGCGGCCGATGTCGGGGGGAGGGTCATGGATGCTTTGGGCAATCCGGTATGGGACGCCCAGGTATTGGTGCGCCTGCCCGGGGCCGGGGTTTTTCGAGCTGTTCGGACTGATCTCGACGGGTCCTATCTGGTGCTCGGGCTACCTGTCGGCGCGTATGTGATGGAGGCGACCTCGACCGGCTACAACAGTACCCGTGTGGCACTGCTCATGGAGGGCGGCTCGCAAGAAAACGTGGACCTGGCGATGTCGGCCCCCTTGGTTTTGGTGCAGAATACTTTTGACCCAGCCGCCAAAGCGACTGCACCCCTGGGCGCTGTTGCCGCTTACTGGCCTGACTGGTTGACCAGCAAGTTCTGGCGGGATGTAACGGACGGGACCTACGGCATGCGGCCGCCCAGGCATTTCTGGGACATGCTGAACGCGGATCAGAGGCTGAATGAGTACATGGATTTTTACATGTCCCTGGATATCTATACACAGAGTTGTTACTTACTGCAGCCGAAGTTCAAGGCGTGTATGGCCGCGGATGATAGGGTCAGACAAGCCTTCGACAACTGGAATGATCACTATCGCCTTCTGCAGGAGGTCAATGTCGCGAACCTGAGAGTAGTGGCTGGGCAATCGGCCCTTCTCGGGGCAAAAACGGCCAAGCTGCTGATGGACATCAGTGGAATGTTGTCTAAGCTGAAGGGTTTCGGGACATCGGTCAGCAAGGATCGGATCGAGCGAATCAATTGGTACATGGAGCGATTGACGGGAGCGGCGGGCGCGATTCAGGGTGCTCCGACCAAGTGGGATCTCGCATCGAACGCCTCCTATACGAATGGAGTCCTCAACGAGCTGATCGCCTATCTGAAGGAACTCAAGCGGTACCAGGGGGTCAATACCCCGTTTCTGGATCTGATCAACAACGTGCTTGGGCTGATTGGGGACTATCAGGCATTGGCATCGGACTATGAGAACCTGGACAAGGACGCCCTTCGGGAGTTTCAGCGGTACCAGGATGATGCTCATGTTTTTGTGGAATCGATCAAGGCACTGCACACGGCCTTCCGGGAAATGAAGGCGTCGGCGAAGTTGTGTAACCAGGAGGATGGATCGGATACGAACCCGGCCCCGACGGGCTTGGACGAGGATGATTCCGCGGACGCCGAGGGCGGGACTGGGGTAGTAGGCTCGGAGGATCCGAACGACAAATTGACCACGGGATTTGGGGGGCAGGGCTTTGTGGATGTCGATGCACCGATCCACTACACGATTCGATTCGAGAACAAGTTGGACGCCACGGCACCGGCGCAGAGGGTCTTGATCACGGATCAGCTCTCCTCTGAGTTGGATTGGACCAGTCTGGAGCTTGGAGAGATCGGGTTTAACCGGGAGGTCGTGCCTGTGCCTGCGGGCCTGACCCGTTTCCATACCTCAGGGGTTCATGTGTTAACGGATCCAAACCCGGTCAAGGTAGATGCGAGGTTGGATTTCAACGCAGGCATGATTACGTGGGTGATTGAATCGGTGGATTCGGTGACGGGCGATTTGCCGGAGGACCCGCTGGCCGGCTTCCTACCGCCCAACAACGAATTGCATGTCGGTGATGGATATGTCCGATACTCGATCAAGCCGAGGGCTGACCTGGTGGATGGCACGGTCATCACGAACGAAGCGAACATATTTTTCGACTACAATGCGCCGATCAACACGCCTTCGACGATCAACACGATAGATCGGGCGGCGCCGGAGAGTTGGATTCTGGGATTGGCTGCGCAATCGTGGTCCAGGATCCATGTGCAGTGGGGTGGGACGGACATCGGGACAGGGATCCATCGGTATGATGTATATGTTTCGATCGATGGGGGTGCTCCTGAGATCTGGTGGAAGGGCACAACGGAGACCAGTGCGATCTACCTGGGTGAGGCGGGCCGCACGTACGAATTCTGGACGATCGCGTATGATGCCCTCGGCCATTCCGAGGCACCCAAGGCCGGATCGGAGCATGAGACGACCGTGGTCGGATTTCAGGGCCGAATCCGAGCCATTTCTTCGACCTCGGCCGGTATGTTGCTGCTCGGGTTCGACCAATTACGGCCGGGGTTGGGCTATTCACTAGAGCGATCGATATCGTGGCCTGCGCAGGAGTGGGTGCCGTCGGGGAGCTTTGTCCCCCAGGCTGAGAGCTACGAGACGACGATCCCGGTGCCTCTGGACATGGAATCTGGCTTTTTCAGGCTCGCCCCGCCGTAAGCGCAAGGCGGCAGAGGGCCGCAGATTCAGCAAAAACGGGGGTCGGAATCGGGATCGGGGTCGGAATCAGGATCGGAATCAGGATCGGAATCGGGGTCGGAATCGGGATCGAGGTAATCGAAGGAATCGAAGGAATCGAAGGAATCGAAGGAATCGAAGGAATCGAAGGAATGCCGGCCAAAAGTCTCCCCGATTTTGGCCGTCAATTCGGTAGACCTTCCAGCCAGCCTATCCAGCAAGAACGCTCCCCAGCCATACTCTTCCCTCCCCACCTTCGCGGCCTTCCTTCCTCAGTTCTTGCCGAAGGGGAGTGGATCGGGTGCTCTGCCCTCCATCCAGGCGCGGATGCGGGGCATGACGACCTCTCGGAAGAGGATTTTCAGGCATGCTGCGGTCGGGATGGCGAGCAGCATACCGTACACTCCGAAGACCGAGCCGCCTGCGAGGATGGCGACCAGGATGGTGACGGGATCGAGGTTGGTTGCGCGTCCGGCGATGGTGGGGGTAAGGAAGTAGCCTTCGACGACCTGGACGACACCGAAGACGAGCGATGGCCAGAGAAGGACGCCCCACCAGGCCATACGCTGATCGACGGGCAGATCGAACTGGCGTAGTGCGAGCAGGATAATGGCGATGGGGATACCGATGCCGCCGAGGTAGGGGACGGCGCACAGGACGCCGACGGTGAGGCCGAGGATCACGGCGTAGGGTATCCCGCAGAGCAGCCAGCCGACAGCGAGCAGGATGCCCATGATAAAGCTGATCACGATCCGGCCGCGGACGAATCCGGCGATGACGTTATCCATCTCGTGAATGAGATGCAGGGCCCGCTCTTTGTTGGCGTCGGGAATGAGGCTTTGAAAGAAGCGGATGACGTCGTGGTACCAGAGGCTGAAAAAGAAGAAGTAGAAGGGGATGAGGAAGGCGAGCAGGGCGAGGCGCACGATGGCTGCGATGAGTCCGGCCACGGCCTGCACGCTCTGTTTGGCGAAGCCCCAGAGGTTGCCGCCTTCGCTGTCGGTGGCGTCGGCGGGGGGAGGTGGGAGGGCAGCAAACAAGGCTTCGTTGTGAAGATCGAGCTGTTCCTGGACGATCCGTTCGATGGTGGCTTCGAGCGGCTCTTCCGTCTCCGCGGAGGAGGGCGTGGTTTCCGGGAGCGGCTCGTCCTCTCCGTTGGGCTTGGGTGTTGGATCGGACTCGGTAGGGTCTTGCGTCACCGGAGCACCCTTCGGCCTGGCGCGTTCTGAACTCTGGGGGAACTGCCTGAGGAAGGCTTCGAAATCCTGTTGAAAGCGTTCGGGTACCCATGGCTCCACACGTTCGATACGTGCGTGCATAGAGCCGTCGCGAAGATCGCTGATGAGCTGTCCCGCGTTGCCGATCACCAGGGGGAGTGCCAACCCGAACACGACGATGAGGGTGCCGCCCACGGACAGGAGCAGGCTCAGGATGGCGGTCGGCCGGTGGAGCTGGGTCCGCTCGCAGATCATCTCAATGACGGGATCGAACAGGTAAGCGAGGAGCAGGGCGACCAGGAGGGGGACGGTGACGGCGCGGAGGGCATAGCCGGCGAAGAAGATACCGAGGACGGTTGCGATGACCAGCAGATCGCGGAATGCCTGGAATTGCCAGACATGCAGTTCGTGAAACGCCTTCTCGGTCGACTCCGGTTTGGCGGCGGAGCGCGTGGTTTTGGGCGTGCCCTTGGAGGCGGTGGTTGTCCGTTTGGTGCCGCGGGGTTTGTTTTGAGGAGAGGAAGGCATGGTCAAGACGTTAGAGGAAAAGCGGGTTTGACCCAACCCAAAAGCAATGGACGTGTAAAATCGCTGTTCAAAAGGGTGAATCCGATATAGCGTTTTGCAGCTAGAGCACGTCCGAGAAGGTCAATGGCGAAGCAAGCTCGGGGGCGGGGGGAATCGAGGGAATCCCGATTTCGAATTCGATTTCGACACGGATCGGCAACCCTTGCCTGGAGGCGAGAGCTGAAGGAGCGTGCCTTTTTCGGACGAACTCCAGCCAAGACGGTCAAGCGGACGGTATGTGGGCCTTCCGGCATCTGCGGTCTAACCTTGTGTGGGGAAAGCGGCATGACACCGGTTCAGCAAATTGAACAGCATCTAGGAATTGTACGACGGCGGATCCGTTGGATGCGGGCCATGACCGGTGCCACGTGGGGCCTATTTGGCGGGGCCTTACTGTGGTTGGTCGTGATCCTGTTGTGGATCTTCTTCCCGATCCCGAAGATGTGGGTATGGGGGGTAGGGCTTTTGGTACCGGTGGCCGGTATCGGGGGGCTCTGTTGGGGGCTATTGCGAAGGGTCGACCGTTGGATGGCCGCTCGGTATGCGGACCAGCGGATTGGGCTTCGGGAGCGGTTCAGCAGTGCGGTCTTGTTTCTGGATCGCGACTTGCAGGGGGCGGTGGATGGAACGGGCGAGGGCATGCGTCTCGGTCTGGAGCGCCTGGTCGTGGAGGATGCCGCCAAGCGGACGGAGCATCTGCGCTGGAGGGAGGTGCTACCGCTTCGGTTCCCGCGCATATGGCGCTGGGCGGTACTGGCGTTGGCTGTTGCTGTTGGTCTGGCCTTTGTGCCGCCGTACCGGACGCAGGGGTATCGTGAGGCGCAGCAGGACCGGGAGGTGATTAAGGCCCAGGGCAAGCGCTTGATTGACGAGGCGGCACGCAGGGAGGTGGAGGCGCGGGCGGCGGAGTTGGACCAGAGTGTGGAGGCCGTGCAGGACTTACGCGAGTTGGGGCAGGTGCTCGAGGGCGGGCTGGTGGATCGTCGTGAGGCGATGCAGAAGGTGTCGCAGCTGGTCGACAAGCTGCACCAGAAGCAGCAGCAGTCGCTCGCGCAGCCTTCGCTTTCCCGGCTGGCGCAGCGCCAGGCGTTTTCCCGCAGCGGTGAGAGCGGTCCGAGCAGGCAGGCCTTGCAGCGGCAGTTGGAAAAATTGAGGCAGGAATTGGGCACAACCTCGCAACCGACCATGCAGCAGCTGGACCGCTTGCGGAACCAGCTTGCCCAGGCGCAGCAGAGTCTGAACCAGGCGCTGCAATCGGGCCAGCCGATGTCGGAGGAGCAGCAACAGGCCTTGAGTCAGCTCCTGTCGCAAATGGCGCAATCGGCGGAGGGGCTGGGTTCGCTCGAGGAGAACCTCGAGGCTGCGATGGAGGCCTTTTCGAAGATGGACATCGGGTTGGTCTCGCAGAATCTGGACGATGCGGTGTTGGATTTGGAGGAGATGTCGAAGAAGCTGGCGGCGATCCAGAAGCTCCAGTCGGAGATGGACAAGCTTGGCAAGGACCTACCGGAGATGTTGCAGCGTGGGCAGATGCAGCCGGCGGCGGACCGTCTGCGTGAGCTTGCCAAGCAGGTAGGAGCGGGGAAGAAGCCGACGGCCGAGCAACTTGCGAAGATGAAAGACGAGTTGCAAAAGGCCCTTGCCGAGAGCGAGCCATACGGGGATGTGGGCGACATGCTTCAGAAGGCGATGGATCAGCTTTCGGCCGACCAGCTGCAGCAGGCGATGGAGGCGATGGAAGACGCTGCCGCGGAGTTGGAGAAGCTGGCGCAGCAGATGGAAGACATGAAGGCGATGGGCAAGATGCTGGAGGCCTTGCGGGACGCGCAACTGAAGATTGCGAGCCGGGGCCAGGGCGGCGATCGCGGCTCCAACTGTCCGTTCTGCGGTGGCGTCGGCTGTGGAGCCTGCATGGGCAGCAACGCTCGAATGGGCGAGAAGGGCGGCAGGCCCGGAGGCGGCGCGCATCAGGTGCGCGAGGGGATCTTCTCTAGCGACAAAGATTTGTGGGAGACGCCCGGTATGGATCCATCGGATCGCCGGGAAGGGGTTTCGACGACTTCGGACGAGGTTGCGGACGTGGATATCCCTGCCGAGGCGGAACCGTGGCGGGTGCGTGGGCAGATGGGCCCCGGTGGGCCGATGCCTGGGGTACCCCTACCGGGGCTGTCGATCCGCGGGGCGAGTACGGTTGAGCTCAACGATGCGGTAGAGGCTGCACGGCGCGAGGCCGCGGATGCCCTGGCGCGGGAGCCGATTCCGAAGGCATATCGTGATGTCGTGCGGCAGTATTTCGACCAGGTACCGACTGATGAGCTGGTGGGACCGTGACCGGTTCGGGTTTGGTTCTGGTTTATCGGGCGACGGTTGGGGTATAGGGTTGGGCGTTGTGCGGAGCATCCGTGCATGGTCCCGCCTTGTGTAGGTTTTTTGCGACGATCAACGGTACCAGGAGAGACAGGTTATGACCCCGGAGGAAGTCCAGGAACAGATCAAAGGTTTCCGTGCCCGCTATGAGCGGATCGTCATGGAGATCGGCAAGGCAATGGTGGGTCAGCAAGAGATTGTCGAGGCGACACTCACGGCGATGCTGGCGGGAGGGCACGTCCTCTTGGAAGGCGTGCCTGGGCTAGGCAAGACCTTACTGGTCAAGACATTGAGCCAGGTTCTCGAGCTCCCCTTCCAGCGGATCCAGTTCACGCCGGACCTGATGCCCGCAGATATTTTAGGGACAAACATTGTCTCCGAGTCGGAGGGTGGACGCAGGGCGTTCGAATTTCAGAAGGGACCGATCTTTGCGAACCTGATCCTGGCTGACGAGATCAATCGCGCGACGCCGAAGACGCAGTCCGCGCTGCTGGAGGCGATGCAAGAGCGGCGGGTGACGGCGGGTGGGCAGACACGGCCGTTACCGCAGCCGTTTTTTGTCTTAGCGACGCAGAATCCGATTGAGATGGAGGGGACCTATCCGTTGCCGGAGGCGCAGGTGGACCGGTTTTATTTCAAGGTCCTGGTCGAGTATCCGACGCAGGTGGAGTTCGCGGAGATTTTGAATCGCACGACTGGGTCGCCGATCCCGGAACCGCAGCAGGTGGTGAACGGCGAGGAGCTATTGGAGATGCAGCGGTTGGCGCGTGAGGTCCCGATTGCGGATCACGTGCAGGACTATGCGATTCGGCTGGTCATGGCGACGCATGCGGGGACATCGACGGCGGTACCGGCTGCCAACCAATTCCTGCGTTTTGGGAGCAGTCCACGCGGCGCGCAGACGCTCGTCTTGGCGGCCAAGATCCGAGCGCTGTTGCGGGACCGCTACAATGTGAGTTTCGAGGACATCCGTGCAGTGGCGATGCCGGCCTTACGCCACCGGCTGATCCTCAATTTCGAGGCACAGGCGGAGGGTGTGAGCAGCGACGAGGTCCTGCGTGAGATCCTGGAAGCGGTCCCCCGCGACACGCAGGTGGCGGCGGACAAGGCCAAGGTCCAGGCGGCGCGTTGAGGGGCGGGTGAGACATGGCCACGATTACATTCGACACCGAGTTCCTTCGACGCCTGGAGCAGTTGCAGCTAGTGAGTCGCAAGCTCTTCCGCGGGGCGGGCAAGGGTGAGCGCCGTAGTCGGAGGCGGGGGCTATCGGTTGAGTTCGTGGACTACCGCAACTACGTCGCGGGGGATGACCTGCGCTATTTGGACTGGAACCTCTATGGTCGTTTGGACCAGCTTTTCCTGAAGCTTTTCGAGGAAGAGGAAGAGTTGCGGGTGACGTTCCTGCTGGACACGAGTGGGTCCATGGATTTTGGGACGCCGACCAAGCTGGCGCATGCGTTGCGGCTGACGGCGGCGCTGACCTATGTCGGACTTTCGGCGGCGGACACGGTACGCATTTCCTCGTTTGCTGGGGAGATGCGGGACGTGGAGCGAGCGGTTTCGGGTCGGCATCAGGCGCTCCGGGTGTTTCGTGCCTTGGAGTCGTTGGAGGCGAGCGGTCCGACGGCGTTGAATGCGGCTGTGCGTCGACTGGTAACGAAGGTACGGATCCCGGGATTAGCGATTGTGGTGAGTGACTTTTTGGATGAGGCGGGCTACGAGGAAGGTCTGCGGCAACTCCTGGGGCGTGGGTTTGAGGTTGCGGTGGTGCATGTGATGGCGCAGGACGAGCTTGATCCGCGTTGGGGTGGCGATTTCCGGCTGGTCGACAGCGAGACCGGGCAGGTGCGCGAGATCTCGATGGGCCAGACGACCTTGGCGCGCTATCGCGCGGCGGTGGAGGGCTTTTGCGGGGAGCTGGAGCAATTCTGTACCAGCCGTGGGATTCACTATTTGCGGACGCTGACCACGGATCCGGTGGATCGGCTCTGTTTGGATTCACTTCGAAGAATGGGCTTAATGCGCTGATGCCGGTGTCGTTCCAGGACAGCAGAACGGGTGGGCTGCTGGAAGCGTCGGTGCGATGGAGAGAGACATGGGGATATTGAACCTAGCGGCACTCTGGATGGCCTGGACGATACCGGTCCTTGTGGCGCTCTATCTGCTGAAGCTGCGCAGGCAGGATCGGGTCATTCCCAGCATTTTGCTTTGGCAGAAGATGTTGCGTGATACCCGTGCGAACGCACCGTTTCAGAAGCTCCGGCGAAACCTGTTATTGTTGTTGCAATTGTTGGTGTTGCTCGCGGTCCTTGCCGCCTTGGCGCGACCGTACATTCAGTGGCGGCAGGCTTCGGTCTCTCGGCGGATCATCGTCCTGGACACATCTGCGAGTATGCAGGCGACGGACGTCCAACCGACGCGGTTCGATGCGGCGCGTGCGCGGGTGCGTGACCTGATCGATGCGATGCGTGGCGGGGAAGAGCTGATGTTGATTGAGGCGGGTGGTCGGACACGGATCGCGAGCTCGTTCACCTCGGACCGGGGGGCATTGCGAGCAGCGTTGGACAAGGTTGTCGTGGAGGACGCGGCAGGGGATCTGGCTGAGGCGGCTTCATTGGCGATTTCGGTCGGCAAGACGCAGCGGGAGTGTGAGGTCCTCTTCTTTTCTGACGGTTCGAATGCGAACCTGGCAGGGCTTCAGACGGCGGGATTGCAGGCGCAATTCGTCCGATTCGGCGAGAGCGGGGACAACGTCGGGATCACGGCCATGGAAGTACGCAGTGGCCGTGGGATGGACCGCCGTCCGCAGGTCTTCCTGACGGTGGTGAATTTCAGCGCGGAGCCGAAGGTGGTCGATCTGGGGTTTTATCTGGACGGAACGCTGATCGAGACTCGGAACCTGGCATTAGACCCGGGCATGGAGAGCCGGCAGCTATTGCAGCGGCCGGCGCCCGAGTCCGGTATTTTGGAGGCACGCTTGGAGGTCGAGGACGCGTTGTCGGTGGACGACCGTGCCTGGGCGGTCTTATATCCGGGCCGGACGGTTCGGGTGTTGCTGGCGAGTCGGCAGCCGGATCCCTTTTTGGAACGGATTCTGTTATTGGATCCGCGGGTGGACCTGAGCCGTGTTGAGATGGGGCTTTACGATCCAGCGATTTCGGGGTTTGATTTGCATGTATTGAAAGGGTTCTCACCGCCTGCGCCGCCTTCGGCCAACACGCTCCTGGTGGCGGCCCAGGTGGTGGAGTGGGCGCCGATTCAGGAGGTCAAGGAGCGGCCGTTGATTGTGGATTGGAACCGTAATCATCCGGTGACGCGGTTTTGCCAGTTTGATGGGATCTCGCTGGAATCGGCGGTGATCCCGCAGCTGCCGGCATGGGGCGAGCCGCTGGTGGAGTCGCAGGAGGGTGCGGTGATCTGGGCGGGGCAGAACGGCATTCAGCGGATCGTATCGGTTGGGTTTGATCCGTTGCAATCGAACTGGCCGTTGCGGGTTTCCTACATCCTCTTTTTTGAGAACGCGCTCAGCTGGATGGATGTGATTGCCCAGGCGGACCAGATTAGGCATGTACGCGCGGGCCAGGTTGCGCGATTCCAGGCGGATGCCGGGGTGCCGGAGGTGGTGGTATCCGGGCCGGACGGATTTCGTCGGCGGCTGGAGGTCGGTTTGGACCGTACGGTTTTGTTGAGTGACACGATGCGATCGGGTGTGTATCGGATCGAAGGCATGGACGAGCCGTGGGTCTTTTGTATCAATACGCTGAGTCGCGTCGAGAGCGCGATCCTGCCGGGAGAGAAGATCGATTTCGGCCGGCACGGTGAGTTGGCTGCGGGCACGGTGCAGCCGGCGATGCGCGAGGTGTGGCGATGGTTCATCCTGTGCGCGCTGTTGGTGATCAGTTTTGAATGGTGGGTCTTTCACCGGCGAGCATGGGTTTAAGGGCCCGTGTTGGGCGACCGGTTTGAGACAACTCATGGAAGGTGCCGGTTTGAACGGAACCGGCGAGGCCAGAACAAGGGGTGGAAGAAAGATGTTGTTGTCATTGCGATGGGGTTGTTTATGTCTGGCGGTATTGCTGACTGGTTGTGCGCGCGAGGAGTCGGCGCAGGGGCAGAAGTCGAAGGAAGTGGTGGTCTATTGCGCCTTGGACCGGATTTACAGCGAGCCGATTTTGAGGGAGTTCGAGGCGGAGACGGGGATCAAGGTGCGTGCGGTCTACGATGCCGAGGCGGTGAAGACGGTCGGCCTGGTGAACCGGTTGTTGGCGGAGAAAGAGCGTCCCCAGGCGGACGTGTTTTGGAACAACGAACTGGTCCGGACCCTTTATCTGAAGCGCGAGGGGGTTTTGCAGCCCACCTTCCCTTCGTTTGCGGCGGACCTGCCGGCCAGCATGAAAGATAAGGATGGGCATTGGTATGGGTTTGCGGCGCGGGCGCGGGTGATTGTGTACAACCCCGACAAGATTTCCGGCCGGGACGTACCGAAGACGACGTTTGGTCTGTCTGCGCCGGCGTGGCGAGGCAGGGTTGCGATGGCCAAACCGCTCTTTGGGACGACGGCGACGCACGCCGCGGTTTGGGTGGCTTATTTCGGAAAGGACCAGGCGCGGCGGATGTTCCAGGAGCTGCTCAACAACCGGATCATGGTGGAGGCGGGCAACTCCACGGTACGAGACCGTGTGGCGGAGGGTGCCGCCTGGCTCGGCTGGACGGACACGGACGACGTATACAGCGGCAAGGCGCGTGGCCAGCGACTGGACATGGTGCTTCCGGACCAGGACGGCATGGGCGCGCTGGTGATTCCGAACGCCCTTTCCCTGGTGGCCGGATGCAAGAACCCCGAAGAGGGGCATGCCTTGATC
Source organism: uncultured Verrucomicrobiota bacterium (assembly GCA_937875495.1). Taxonomy (GTDB): domain Bacteria; phylum Verrucomicrobiota; class CALLYA01; order CALLYA01; family CALLYA01; genus CALLYA01. The sequence continues at coordinate 1,092 of CALLYA010000491.1, read as the reverse complement.
GACTACCTGTTGCGTCCCGCGGTCGAGCGCAAACTGGCGGAGTGCGCCTCGCATCAGATCCCGGTGCGCGGCTCGATACCTGTTCCGCAGGGGTGTTATCGGTTAACGGACATCAAGGCGATGCAGGTTGATTGGGACGAGGTATTGGATGTATTGACGACGACCGGCGAGATGATGCAGGAGCTGTTCGGCGCATGAGCCGACCGGCTCCGCTCCTCATACCGAGTGCCGACACCGATGCCGGGCTGCTGGCTCGGTGAACCACGGAATGGCCGGCGCGTGCTTGGTTTAGGTGTCGGATGGTGGCCGTCACCATTTCGAGAATGGGAGGGCGGGTGGATTACACGTTTGCAGTGAGCTTGATAGCGACGGGAGTGGGCGGCCTGATTGCCGGGCTCTATGGTTGGGGCCTGGGTTCGGTATCGGCTCGCGAGCGTGGCTTTTGGCGGTTGATAGCCTGCATGCCGTTTTTGATCCCCAGCTATCTCCTGGCGACGACCTTCCTGGGGTGGCTGGGGCGCCACGACTGGCTCGGTCCATTTCAGGGCGGTGCCGCGGGGCGGATTGAACCGGTCCGGATCTGGGCCTGCGGCCTGTTGTTGGGGACGAGTGGTTGGCCGTTGGTCCTCCTGGTCTGTTCCTGGGTATGGGAGCGCATGGAGCGGAGTTGGCGGGAGGCGGCCGGCCTGGAACTGCGTGTGTGGGATCGCTGGGTCTTTGTCTATTTGCCGTTGTTTGGGCGGCCTGCGGTGGTGGGCCTGGGACTGCTGATGCTCTGGAGTTCGCTGCAATTCATGGTGCCGCTGGCGTTGGGGGTACCGGTCACGGCGGTCCGTATTCACGCGCGATTCAACACCTATTTTGAACTATCGAAGGCCCTGAGCGGCTCGATCGGCTCGATCCTGGGCTGGGCCTGCGGATGGGTATTATGGGTTGGGTTGATTCGGGGTATGACCCGGATCGAGCTTTCGGGGGCGCCGGCGGATCGGGGGCGGTCGCCGGGGGTGCGTGGCGTTCGGGTTTGGACCGGCCGGGTCTGTATGGCTGTGGTGTTGGCATGCACGGGCATACAGACCCGAGATCGGAAGAGCA
>CALLYA010000490.1 GCA_937875495.1 uncultured Verrucomicrobiota bacterium | reverse complement strand
CCCGATTTCGATTTCGATTTCGATCCCGATTTCGATTTCGATTTCGATTTCGATTCAGACAATGATTGGGACTGGTCGGCAAACATTGGCTGGAAGCGACGCCTGAAGGAGCTTGGCTTTTCGGACACGACCGCTTAGGACGCGGAGCTGTACGCTATGATGAAACAGGATACCATCGAGGGGGATGCCGGGCATGAGGACGGGTTTTCGCGTGATGCGATGCTCGGTATACCGTGGGTGGTGGGCTCGAAGGTCTTGCAGTTCGGGCTCTATATGGTGGTGACGGTCCTGGTGGTCCGCTGGCTGGGCAAGGAGCGGTATGGGTTGTTGAGCCTGACCCGCAACATGGCGGAGAGCTTGGTCATCATCGCGAGTCTCGGATTCAGCGCGGTGCTGATCCGGTTCATTCCGGAGCTGGTGGTGCACCGAAACCGGGCGGGGATGTTACGGATCTTGCGGCGCGTATTGGCGGTCCAGCTGATCGCGTGTGCCGTGGTCTGGTTGGGGCTTGGCCTGTCGACCCCGGTCTTGAGCCGCATATTTGAGGTGGAGTTCGGCCATCTGCTCTGGATTGCGGGCGGGTTGGTCTTGGTGGAGCTGCTCAAGAACTACGCGAACGACGTCCTGACATCGATGTTCAGGGTCCGGGCGGTGACTTTGATGTCCGCCGCACAGACGGTCCTCTGGCTGGTCTTTCTCCTGGCGACCCTGCACCGGTTCCGGTCTGTGGGGACGGTCTTGCTCACCCAGATTGCGGCGACGGCGATCACGCTTGTCTGGGGATACAGCCATTTGGTGCGGCTGTTTCGCAAGATGCGCTGGCGCTCGCCTCCGGTCGGCATTGGAAAGCGGCGGGTCTTGCGGGTGGCGGTGCCGACCTTTTTGAATGGGTTGGGCCGGATGCTGATGCTGAAGTACACAGAGGTCTTTTTTTTAGGCCTCTATTTTTCGCCTGCGGTCGTCGGGTTTTACGACCTGGCCTATTCGATGCCTCAACTGGTGATCACTTTTGTCCCGAATTCCTTGCAGAACCTGTTCCAATCGGCGTTTGCGGAGTGCTATACACGGAGGCCCGCCTCCTTACCCGGTTTGGTCTCGGCGGTCTTTCGGGCGCTGATGCTGATCACGATTCCGATCGCTGTATTCGGCGCCTATTTTGCAGGGGACATGGTCCTCATCTTTTTTGGCGAGGAGATGGCGCCGGCGGCTCCGATGGCCAGGTTATTCAGCCTGTTCCACCTGATCCCACTCATCTCCTTCCCGCTGTCGATGGCGATCCTGGCGCGGGAGAAGGTGATGAATGTCTTCCCGCTGTTCGTGTTGCAGGTCAGTGTCAATCTTGCGCTGGATTTCCTGCTGATCCCCAGGTGGGGCATGGTCGGTGCTCTGGGCGCGGTGGTGTTGACCTCAGCCATGACGCTGCCGGTGCGCCTCTGGGTGGTCCGCCGATTGATTGGCGGGATCTACTTTCCGTACGGGTTCATGCTGCGCGTTTGCGGCTTGCACGCGATTGCGGGTGGCCTCGCCTTCGGCATCTTTGGCGGCCGGGGACTGGTGGCGTTGATGCTCGGGGGGGTGGTGTATGGGCTCGGGATTCTGGTGGGGTATCGGGTTTTTCCGGTGTTGACGGCTCATGACGCGCAGGAGATGCGTCGCTTGCGGCTTTCGGGGTTGGATCGTGGGATTGAGTTCGTGACGGGACTGGGCGGGCGCGGGGGGCATGCGACGGAAAGGGGCGCAGGCAATTGAGGATCTTGATTGGTGGAGTGCCGTTCGGGCGGGACAACGTCGGTGATGAAGCGATTCTCGCCTGCCAGGTAGGCATCTTACGTGAGGCCTGTCCGGGGGCGGAGCTGACGGTAAGTACGGACGATGGGGAGCGGACCGCGACGAAGCTGGGTGTGCGTACGGTCGAGCTCTTTGGCTTTGCGCCGCCGTGGACGAAGGCGCGCCTCGAGGAGGAGCTTGCCCGGCATGACCTCTTCTACTGGGGCGGGGCGACGGGGCTGTCGGACTATCCGCACATCCCGCTCTCCATTCTGGATGCGGCGATCCAGCGCGGGTTGCGGACGGTATTGTTCGGCGTGGGCATGAACGACGAGCTCAACCCGGTCCATGCCCGGCTGCTGCCGGGCAAGCGGCGGACCCTCTTGCGGGCGATGTCGAAGTTGACGTTGGGCCGGCGGGATTGGGTGGCGGCTTGGGAGCAGCGGCGCGAACAACGGATCCGTGCGTCGATCGCCCGGCTTTTGAACAGTGTCGATTTGGCGGTTCTGCGGGATCCGGAGAGCTACACGCAGGTGATCCTGTCGGGGGCACGTCCACGTCCGCATCTGTTAGTGGGTGCGGACCCGGCTGTTTTATTACCGTCGGCGCCCTGGAAGGACACGCTATGGCCGGTCCAGGTCCTGGACGCGCTGCATCGCTCCGGTCGACGGATCGGTTTCTGCATCTCCGCGCAGCGCGAGGTCGCGGACACGGCCGGTTTGGTTCGGCTGCTGGACCGTTTGGTGGAGGCTGGGGAGCGCACCCTCTTCTTGATCCCGATGAATCCGGTGACGGATGCGGAGCTGATGGCTGGGCTGCATGCGCGGATGCGGCACAAAGCTCGTGCGGTGGTGGTCTCGGGTCGGTACGAGCCGGAGGAGATCCAGGCGTTGGCGGCGAAGATGGATGTGGTGGTCAGCAGCAGGCTGCATCTGTTGATATTGGCGGCGAACAACCACGTGCCGATTGTGGGGATCAGCCGCGGTTCCAAGGTCGATTATTTTTTGAAACCGTATGGATTGACGGCGGCGGGGACGGTGGAGGCGTGCGATTTTACAGCATTGGCGGCAGAGATCGAGCGTCTACTGGATGGGCGTGCGGCCTTTGAAGAGCAGAGCCGGCGGGTGCGACATGAGCTGCTGGGGCGTCTGGATCTTACGCGTGCGGCCTTAGGCGGGCTGATGAAGGAGATGGGCGGATGACGGACGAGACAACGTTGAGAATTGGGCATGTGATGCGCCGGTTTGTCGTCGATAAATGGGGCGGGACCGAGACGGTCGTGTTCAATCTCTGCCGGGCCTTTCGGTCGATGGGCCACACCTCGGAGATCTTCTGTACGCGCATGTTTTCGGAGGTCGGAACGGAGGAGCTCGACGGTGTGCCGATCCATCGATTCGACTATGTGTTTCCCTGGCTGTTCCTGAGCAACGAGGCTCAGGGCAAGCTGCGACTGAAGGGGGGGAGTCCGCTTTCGTTGCCGCTCTACCGTGAGCTGCGTCGACGCCGGGATCTATCGATCATTCACACGCACATTCAGCATCGAATGGGTGGCGCGGCGCGGACGGTCGCGCGTGCCCTGAAGATTCCGTATGTGGTGAGTGTGCATGGTGGTTTCTACACACTGCCTGAGGCACAGATCGAGCGGATGCGTGATCCGTTCAAGGGCAAGCCTGAGTGGGGGAAGGTATTCGGGTGGTTGTGGGGTTCGCGAAAAGTGCTCCAGGATGCCTCGGCGATCCTGTGTGTCGGCAGGGACGAATTTGCCGATATGCAGGCGCGCTATCCGACGAAACGGGTCTATTACGTACCGAACGGGGTGGATGTGGAGCGTTTTCAGAATGCGAAGCCGGACGACTTTCTGATCGCGCATCAGATCCCGCGCGATCAACGGATTGTGCTCTGTGTCTCCCGGATCGATTTCCAGAAGAACCAATTGATGTTGGTGCGTGCCTTCGAGCGGTTCGCGGAGACGCATCCGGAGCATCACCTCTACCTGATCGGGCCGGTCACGGTGGATGCCTACATGCGCGAGATCGAGCGTGCGCTTGCAGGCTCGAGGGTGCGCGGTCGGGTCCACATCATCCCCGGGCTGACCCCGGACAGTCCACTGCTGCCCTCGGCTTACAAGGCGGCGGAGATGTTCGTCCTGCCGACCGACCACGAGCCGTTTGGGATTGTGATTCTGGAGGCCTGGGCGGCGGGACTCCCGGTGATTGCAACTCGGGTCGGCGGGATTCCCGGGTTTACGCACGAGGGCAGCGATGTCCTGCTGGTGAACCGTGGTGACCAGGAAGCCCTGACGGGTGCGATGGCGGAGTTGGCGGACGCGCCGGAGCTGCGTGAGCGACTTGTGGTCGCGGGCCTGGAGGAGGTCCGCAGCAGGTATGACTGGGCGAGTGTCGCGGAGCAGGTCATGGGGATTTACAGGACGGCGATAGAGGAGTTCGGCCGATGAGGATCGCGCTGGCAGCCTTTGTTTTGCAAGGAGGAAGGACTGGGGTCGCCGCCTACTGCCGGAATTTGATCCGCGCGCTGCAGGCCATTGATGAGGAGAACGAGTATGAGATTCTGCTGCCGCGCCGCGATCGCGCGTTGATTGAGGTCAGCAAGCCGAACTTCTCGGTCGTGGCCTTTCCCGACTACACGGCCAATCCGCTTGTGAGTCTGGCGTGGCACAATCTGGAGCTGCCGCGTCTGGCCGGAAAGCGCGGGTATGACCTCGTGCATGTGCCGAGCTATCGCAGGCTGCCTTGGATCCGGGGGCGGGTGCCGGTGGTGGGGACGGTGCATGACCTGGCGGCGTTTTCCGTGGAAGGGAAATACGACCGCCTGCGGATGTTCTTCAATCTGAAGGTGGTGCCGCCGATGATCCGCCGGGCGGCTTTCATCATGACGGTAAGCCGGTTCACCCGGGACGATATTCTTCGGATCGCGCGTGTCCCGGCGCAGCGTGTCCGCGTGATCTACTCTGGGATCGACCACGATCGCTTCCGCCCGATCGCGCCCTCTGCGGCGCGGGCTGAGCTGGTGAAGCGGTATGACCTGTCGGCGCCGTTTCTGGTCTATGTCGCTCGGATTGAGCATCCGGCCAAGGGGCATGTGCGGTTGTTGGACGCCTTTGCCGAGCTGGCACGTGAGCGCCCTGAATTGCGTTTGGTCTTTGCGGGAGCGGACTGGCATGGGGCGGAGGTGGTCGAAGCCCGTATCCGGGCGCTCGGGTTGGAAGAGAGGGTCATACGGCTTGGGTTTGTGCCGGAGGAGATGGTGCCCTGTCTTTATTCGGCGTGTTCGGCGATGGTGTTTCCATCGCTGTTTGAGGGCTTTGGCTTTCCGTTGATCGAGGCGATGGCCTGTGGTGCGCCGGTGGCCTGCTCGGACACCTCATCGCTGCGGGAATTGGCGGCGGGGCTCGTGCCGACCTTTGATCCTCATCAGCCGGTGCAGATTCTGGAGGCGATTCGGGCGTGTCTGCGCACGGCAGGTGACGAGGCGGCTCGCAGGGCGCGGATCGAGTATGCGGCCGGCTTTCAGTGGGCGCGAGCCGCAGCCGAGGTCTTGGAGGTCTACCGCGAGGTGGGCAGGGGAGGAGGCGTGGTATGAACGAACGGATTGCGGTCATCATGCGCTCGATGAACGAGCAGCCGCACACGCGCAGGGCGTTGGAGGGGCTGTTTGAGCAACAGGCCGGCGGGTTTGAGCTTTACAACGTCGACTCCGGCTCGACCGATGGCACGTTGGAGGTGATCACCGAGTTCAACCCAGACCGCCTGACACGGATACGGCCTGAGGAGTATGTACCGGGGCGGGTGCTCAACCGCATGATTGCGCAGGTCGAGGCGCCGATCATTGTGCTGCTGAATGCGGACGCGGTACCGATGAGCGACCAATGGCTTGAGCGCCTCGTCGCACCGATTCGAGAGGGGCGTGCGGATGCGACGATGAGCGTGCAGGTGCCGCGTGCCGACGCGTTGTTCATCGTCGCCTATGACTATGCCCGGGCGTATGATCCGAGGAACATCAAGGCGGACAACCAGGACTTCTTTTCGGCGGTGGCGTGTGCCTTTGACCGGCGGTTGTGGGAGCGGACTCCGTTTCGCGAGGAGGGCTATGCCGAGGACTTGGCCTGGGCGCATACCTGTCGAAACGAGGGTGCGCGTTTTGAACTCGTCACCGATTCGGTCGTCGAGCATTCGCACGACTACACCTTGAAACAGCTCTACCGGAAGAAGTACCGGCATGGGGTGACGTTTGTGCACATCTATGGCGCGGTACCCAGGCCGTTCCGGCAGCTCTTTCAATGCAAGCGCGAGCTCGCAAGGGATCTGTTGTATGCGATCCGGTCGCTGCGGATCACGACCATACCGTACAACATCGCGTATCGAGTGGTGATCCACTGGGCGATGTATTGTGGTCTTCGGGACGGGCAGAAGGGGAAGGTTTGAGCGATGGGCAAGTATTCGATGAAGGGGAGTGCGGCGTTTGATGCAGGCGTGGACAAAGCGTTGGCGCGGATCGTGGAACGGGTCCGCAGCACGCCGTTCGAGGACGATTTACGGGCGATTGTCCTGATGGGCGGGTACGGTCGTGGTGAGGGCTCGCCCTGGGTCCGGGACGGGGAGGAGTCGGCGTTCAACGACTATGATTGCGTGGTGGTAGCCCGTCCGGGCTTGGCCTCCGGTCGGCGATCGCGGCTGCGCTCAGTGTTACAGGCCCTGGAGCGGGACCTGACGGCGGAGTTGGGCATCACGGTCGACCTCTATTTGCACACGCCGGAGAGCCTGCATCGGGCGGAGTTTTCCCTGATGAACCTGGAGATGCGGTATGGGCACCGGGTGATCTGGGGCGAGCCCACGGTTTTGGAGGAGATGCCGGAGTACGAGCTAGCCCGATTGCCTCTTGTGGAAGGGACGCGTCTTTTGCTGAACCGCGGCAAGCTATTGTTGGACCTGGTGCGCCTGCTGCGCGACGGGGCACCGGAGGCATTGGCTGCGCCGGAGGTCGGTGAGAAGGCGGTCAAGTTTCTGATGAAGGCGCGGCTTGCGATGGGGGATGCACTGCTGATGGCGCTGGGGCGGTACGACATCTCTTATGTCGAGAAACGTCAGCGGATGCATGCGGCGCTGGACAGCGACCTCGATTGTCCCGCACGTCCGAGCTTCGAGATCGAGCGTGTGGCCGAGGAGTTTCTGCAGGCGGTCGAGTTCAAGGAGTGGGTCGATTTCTCGCGCTACGAGGTCGCCGCCTGGCCGGAGCAACTGCGTCAGCTGCTGCCGGCGTACATCCAGTTCTTCTACAGCTTTGAGTCGGTCCGGCTGAGGGTCGGCATGCGCGATCGCGAGCAGCACTTGCTGGCGCTGCCGGACGACGAACAGGACCGCGCCGGCTTTCGTGGGTTTGCGCGTGGGTTTCAGCAGCTGGGCATGCAGGTTTTCCGGCCGAGCATGCGCTGGTCGCGGGTGCATCCCAGGGCGCGCCTCTATGGGGCCATGCCGTTGCTTCTGGATGAGACCTCGGACCTTCGCCCCGTGCCCGGACTGCTCGGGCTGCCGCCTGCGGCGGCGCAAGATCGGGCCGCGGTGGAGGAGCGTTTCTATCGATTGCGGGAGGCGTGGGCATGAAGCGCTCTAAGCTGACGCTCTTCGTATTCATCGATGCGTTGGGCTGGGAGGTGCTGAACCGCCATCCCTTTTTCCTGGAAGGCGTCTTGGTCGACCGGCACAAGGTCGAAACGATCCTCGGCTACTCGTCCGCATGCGACCCTTCGATCATCTCCGGGCTGACCCCGGCGGAGCATGGACTCTGGTCCTCATTCTATTACGCGCCCGGCCGATGCACCTATGCCTGGCTGCGGCATTTCCGATTTCTGCCCGGCTCCCTGATGGACCGCGGTCGGGTGCGCGGGTGGATGAGCCGGGCGATCCGGCGGGTGCACGGCTTTACCGGTTATTTCCAGCTGTACGCGGTCCCATTCCAATGGCTACCGCTTTTTGATTACGCCGAGAAGAATTCGATTTGGTTACCGGGCGGCCTGCCCCGGGGCAAGACCATTTTCGACCTATTGAGCGAGCTGGGGCGCCCCTATTCGGTGCACCGGAGCCACACGCCGGACGAGCAGCGGCTTGCCGAGCTGACCGCCCGGGTGCGTGCGCGTGCGATCGAGTTCGGGTACGTCTCGTTGGGCAAGCTGGACGCTTACATGCACGCGCACGGACCGCTTGATCCGGGCGTGGGCGGGGTTTTGGCGGGGTACGACGCCCGGATTCGGGCGTTGCTCGCCGAGGCGCAGCAGGGCTATGAAGAAGTGGCGCTCTATATTCTGACCGATCACGGCATGCACACGGTCCGCGAGACGTGTGATGTGCAGTCCGTGGTCGAGGCGCTCGGCTATCGGTTTGGTGTGGATTACGTCGCCTTTTACGACGCAACGATGGTCCGCTTTTGGGTATTGAATGAAGGTGTGCGCGCACCGCTGGTCTCGGCCTTGGCCGGGATCGATAAGGGGCGTCTGTTGACGGAGGCGGAGCTGGAGGGGATGGGGGTCATGTTCCCGGATCACCAGTACGGGGATCTCGTCTTTCTGATGGACTCCGGTGTTCAGGTCCTACCGAGCTTTATGGGTGCGCGGTATACGAAGGGACTGCATGGCTTTCATCCTTCGGACCCCGATTCGGCGGCCATGCTGGCTGGGAATCGTCCGATTCCGGATCCGCCGGCGCGGGTGGAGGGGATCTATCACGTGATGCTGCGCGAGCTCGGTTTGGACGGGCTCTATGGTGCGGGCGGTCGACCATTGAGCAGCGGGGGGCGTGGGAGATGAGTGCGGAGACGGGAGGACGGGAGGACCCAGCCGCATTGCGTGACGGCGTGACGGGGCTGTTGGGGATCCCGGTGCATGCGATTCGGATGGATGAGGGTCTGGCTGCGATCGGTCGCATGGTCGAGGGCTTTCGGCTGGACGGGCGTGCGCGGCAGGTGGTGACCTTGAACGTCGATTTCCTGGTGCAGGCGCTCGGCTGGGCGGTTCGCAGCGCGCGCCATCCGGAGCTGTACGATGTGATGCGGCGCGCCGACCTGGTTGTGGCGGACGGGATGCCGGTGGTCTGGGCATCGCGGTTGTTGGGTGGGCGGTTGCCGGAGCGAGTGGCGGGTGCCGACATGGTCCCTGCGCTGGCCGCGATGGCGGCGGAACAGGGCCTTTCCATTTTCCTACTGGGCGGCAAGCCGGGCTCGGCCGAACAGGCGGCGCGGTTGCTGCAGGAGCGGAATCCTGGGTTGCTGGTAGCGGGGGTGCTCGCACCGGACATTGCCAGCTCCGGAGCGGGGCTGGCCTCCTTTATGGAGGATGATGTGCCGATCCTGGCGGCGGTGAATGATGCGCGACCGGACATCCTGCTCATCGGGCTCGGCTGTCCCAAGCAGGAGTTGTGGTTCCACCGCAACCGGCGCGCCTTAAAGGCGGCGGTGAGCATCGGGGTCGGGGGGACGTTCGAGTTCATCTGCGGCAATGTCGCGCGTGCGCCGGCTTGGATGCAGCGCAGCGGGCTGGAGTGGCTCTTCCGGATCTATGCCGAACCGACGCGCCTCTGGCGCAGGTACGCCTTGGGGCTGATCCAGTTTTCCTTCCTGGTGTTGCCGCCGGTGGTTTACGCACGGTTCCGGATGCTGCTGGGCCGCTTTGGCGGTGGTGCCGGAACGGGCGATGCGGATCGCGCCACGGTGATTCCGGGGGTGTTTCGAGGATCGGGCAAGACTGCACGGGCGGTGGAGGTAATGCGGTTGCCGCGAATCCTGGACCGCACTCGAGAGGAGGAGCTGCGGGGAGTCCTCTATTCCGTGTTGGAATCCGGGCGTTCCCTGATCCTGGACGCCGCCGACCTTCAGCGCCTGGATGCTGCAGGTGAGGGCCTGCTTCTGGGGGTATGGCGGCGTGCACAGCAGCTCGGGTTACAGGTCAGGCTTGCTTCAGTCCATCCGATTATGCAACGGTCGTTGAGAGTGGCCCGCTGCTGGGACCTGTTTGCGCCGCTTTCGCATGCATCCATTGAGGATGCCCTGCCGGCCATCGGATCGGAACGTCCGGCGTTTTATTGGTATGCGGCGGAGCAACGGGGCGTGCGTTGGGCGGGGCTCTTCGGGCGTCTGGATGTCCATGCCGTTGTTGATCTAGGTGCCCTGAGCCTGGTCGAAGAGCTCAGGGCGGCGGACTGCATCCTTAGCCTGAAGGGCTTGGAATTCGTCGACAGCACCGGTCTCCAGCTGTTTCTTCAGTTGCACCGGCGATTGCAGAAAGAGGGCGGCTATCGACTGGTCCTGATCGAGGTCCCGGTCGTGGTCGGCCAGCTGTTCAAGATCACGAAGGTGGAGCGCCTGCTGCACGTGTTCAAGGACATGCCTTCGGCCTTGGGTTTTCTTAGCGGCACGCTGCCGGAAAAGTAAGATGGCGAAGCGAGCTCGGGGGCGGTTTCGAAAGAACGCGGGATGGGATTTGGAGACAGGAAACCGGTATGTAATCGAATTGCATCGGTGCTGACATACCTCGGCAGCGAGGTTTGATTAGAGCTCAGAGGGCCGGATGCCCTACAGAACAGAAATTCCCCCGATTACCTCGATCCCGATCCCGATCCCGATCCCGATTTCGATCCCGATCCCGATCCCGATTTCGATTTCGATTTCGATTTCGATTTCGATTTCGTCTGATCGGCCACCATTTTCTGGAGGCGACGCCTGAAGGAGCGTAGGTTTTCGGACGAGCTTTAGCAGGGATTCGGTTTCGGGCATGATCGGGTGAGTGAACGGCGCGCGGATGGAGGTATGAATACGATTCGGAAGTTATTACTGCGGGCTGTCGGGATGGTGGCTTTGGTGGTCCTCCCCATGGCCGGGGTCATGGTCATGGGGGATGGTCCGATCGAACAGTACCTGGAGTTCCCTCCGCAGACGCGGTATGTCGAGCACGCGGATTTCTCCTGGGCGGTGTTCATGGGGTTAGGACTAGGGATTCTCGCGGTCTGTGCGCCCTTGGTCGTTCGTGTGATCCGCGGGGGCGGTCCGAAGGATGGGGTTCAGGGGCGCCCCATTGCAGCGCGGGGGCGCTGGCCGTGGTGGGCCTTGCCTGCACTGGCGGGGACGGCCATCGCCTGGGTGCTTGCCTGGACACCGATCCCCGGTTTGGAATGGGTGCGCAGGTTCACGTTCAGTCCGCTCTGGATCGGGTATATCGGCTGTGTGAGCGCCTGCACGTTTCGGCGGACCGGCCGGTGCTTGTTGACCGGGCGGCCGGGGCGCTTCGCGCTCTTGTTTCCGTTGAGCGCGTTGTTCTGGTGGTTCTTCGAGTATTTGAATCGTTTTGTTCAGAACTGGTTTTATTTTGGTGTGCAGGATTTCAGCGCTGGCGAGTATGTGATGTTTGCGACACTACCGTTTGCGACGGTCTTACCGGCGGTGATGGCGACGCGCGAGCTGTTGTGGAGTTTTCCGCGGCTCCGGGTTGGACTGGACGAGCTGCCGGAATTGAGGGTAGCGATCCCGCGCTGGTGCGGGGTGTTGGTGGTGCTGAGCTGTGCGGCTGCCGGTCTGTTTCTGATCGGGCGATTTCCGAACCAACTCTTCCCGCTGTTGTGGATCTCGCCGCTGCTGGTGCTTGCTGCGCTGGAAGGGCTGAGTGGGGAGCGAGTGCCGTTTGAGGAAGTGTTGCGCGGCGACTGGCGTGATGCGGCGATGTTGGCGTTGGCGGCACTGGTCTGCGGGTGGTTCTGGGAGATGTGGAACTATTTCAGCCTTGCGGGTTGGGAGTATGCGGTTCCGTTTGTGCAGCGGTTTCAGGTTTGGGAGATGCCGATTCTTGGGTATGCGGGATATCTGCCGTTTGGTTTGGAATGCGGGCTCCTCGCGCGCTGGGTGCTGGAGACCGGGGGTGATGAATGACAATTGATAAAATGGCTGGGGTCTCGGGGCCGCATTGGTTGCGGACCTGGTTTTTGCCCGTCTTGGTACTCTGTTTGCTCATCATTGGGCTGACGGTTCCGTTGGTCTGGCGTAGTCGAATGCAACCGGCAGGGTATGAGCGGGCAAAGGGCTATCATGGGCGTGGGGCGAAGGTGGGCCCGAATACCTTCGAGATCGCCGCGGTCGCGCGCGCGCTGGGCAATGGTGATGTGCGGGTGGAGGACGGGTGGGGCGGGCCGGCGAAGGCATCACACGCATGGCAGCCCTCGACCCTTCCGACGGAATCCGGGTGGCTGGATGGGGCGGACATCCAGATCCTGTCGCAATCGAGGACGATTGGTCCGGGGGCGTTCGACATCTTGGAGGTGCGGGTCTTCGACGGGCAGACCATGGAGCTGTTGAATGCCGGTGGCCGTGAAGGCATCGGCTGGACCTGGGACCCGGCGGGAGTCGTGCATGTACGCAGGATCGGGCGGGAGCTCCCTCCGCAAGTGGACGTTTGGTTTCGGGTACACAGTTATGTACCTGGGGAACCGGTCTATCGGTGGGGGAGTTCGGAAGGCGCATCGGTTGGGCTGGGTGTCGGCCGGCTGGAGGTTGCGGATCTCCTGCCGGGACTATGGTCCTACCGGCAGACGGCGGGTGGGGTCCAATGGCTAAGTGAGCAAGGGGACGAGCCCGAGCTGAGCAGCACGGTGGTCTTGCGGCTGGATGGTGAGCTACCTGAAGGCAGATGGCAGATCGCCGCGGTGGCTGCGAACGGGGAGAAGGGGTTCCCTGATATACCGCATTTCATCCAGGCTTCGATGGTCGTGGGGGGGGTATTGGTGCTTGATTTTCCGATGCCGATCGAGCGGATCACGGGGTTTGAGCTCCGACCGTTCGGGGGGCGTCACCGCTTCTACTTCCGCGGGGTGCAATTGCCCGCTCGAGGCGGGACGGGTTTTCCCACGGCGCCGGTTCTTCGATTTCAGCCGCAAGGTCGGGCGGAGGTCGAGCTTGCCTCTGATGCGTGGTCGCCCTTGGACTGCACTATGAGCCTGTATGATGGAGACGTCTTCTCGGGTGGCTTCGGTGGGTCGAGTGGGCTCTGCATGAACCGGCGGCCTGAGCCGCTGCGGGTTGGGGAGGTCAGCACCCTACTGATCCGGGTGGATGGGATCTCATGGCGGGATTGGACCATCCTGCTGCGGGACGACGAGGGCGTGTTGCTGGCGACCCTTCGACCGGGGGAGGGCACGGGCACCTGGCTGTCTCATTTCAGGTCCACATTGGTGTCTCATGTTGTCGAACTCCCGATCGAGCAGATCGCGACGGTGGAGCTCCATCCGGGGGTTTTGACCGATGAGCAGGCCGCCGACACCCGCATGTCGGAAGCAGATAAGTATTGACGTTTTTGAAGTTGCTCCGGCTTTTGCAGGAAGGATTGCGCGTTGTCGCCTTTTGTTTTGTGTTTAGAACTGGGCAGTATGCATTTGGATCGCTGAGTTCCGGGATCGGGCTCACAGCGGACACGGAGCCAGGCGCTGGCGGGCATCAGAGGGGGGGGCGCTGGTGTTCGGCCGGTTCTGATGATGGGCGTGAGCGCACGCTCCTGTTTGCGAACCGATTTCCGGGTCGGAGTTCAACTTCTGGGAAGGTGCAGGCATCCCTGATGAGCGACCGCCAAGGCGGGGGGGGCGGCGGGGAGCTGTCTCTTTCTGACATTTTCAACCGATTGCAGCTGATGTAATGGCCGAAGTGAATGGATCGATGAAACCGCTCCGAGACGGGGCCGAAGGCGCGCCCGAGGGCATCGCCGCGGAAGAATTCCGGCAGAGGATGGAACGTCCGGACATTGCCAGCGAGCTCTTTGTCCCGATGGGTCCGTCCTATTGGCACAAGGGGCGTCTCCGGGTGCATCGGATCGCGCCCGGCGAGATCCGGTCGCACATCAGTGGGTTACGACTGCAGGCGGCGGACCCGACCGGCGAGGATCCGGGGTGGGAGCGTCAGGTGCAGCAGGACATGGTGAGTCTGATTCGATCGTTGATCCTGCTGCGGTTGGAGCCTGGGATGGGGAGTCTGAACGTGTCGCGAGACCTCTTGATGAGTCGTGCGATGGAGCCATCCAGCGGGGTACGCGTAAAGTTTGGGCTCGAGGTCAGGCCGGACGGAAAGGGCGCAGACCCTGTGGCGGCGGCTCGGGTGTGTCATCGACGGATCGTGCGTGCGGTGCATAAGGCGGGTTATCGGATTGAGCATCCGCGGAAGTTCGACCCGCAGCGTGGCATGGAGGGATTGATGGAGTGGGGCGGGCAGGTGCGGCTGCGTCGCAGGCGGGCTTGGACCCCGTGGCTCCTTTTGCTGCCGTTGATCGCGCTGTTGTTGTTGCTGCCGCGGGACTGCAGTCAGCCGATGCGATTCTTCGGTGTATCGCTGCGGGGGGGGAGTTGGATTGTTTTGTTGGACAAGAGTGGGAGCATGGAGCCGCATTTTGGGGCGGTGCGGGCCGAGGCCCGCCGTGTGCTTCAGCAGGTGGAGCAGCGCGGGGCGCGGCAGTATGCCAATATTATCGCGTATGACGCCGAGGCGACGAGTGCGTTGGGTGGGCTGGTGCGGGTGGAAGGCGACACATCTCAGCGTTTGGACCGATTCCTGGAGGACCTGACGATCGGCGGCGGTACGCGATTGGAGGCAGCCATTTCGACCGCGGCTCGGGAGGTGGTGGCCCATGGACGTCCGACCACGCTGATCATTCTGACCGATGGCGAAGATGAAACGATCCAGCCGATGATCGATCGCATGAGTGAAACGCGCGCGCAGTTTGGCGAATGGGAAGTGGTCGCCTACACATTGACCCCGCGGCTCTTTGGCGATGCAGGGCCGGCCGCACCCTTGGCCGGGAATTTGAGTGAGCAACGTCTGGAGGCCTTGGCCTCCGGTTTTTCCGGTAGGTTTGGTCCGGAGGAGGGCCGCTGATGATACCGAAAGAGCTGGTTGATACGATCAATCTGGTTCGGTTCGTGTTTTTCCGCGCGATCAAGAGTCTGCCGGAGGTTGCGAGTTTCCGTGCGCTCTTACAGACCAGTCCCTCGGCACGCGAGCATATGGAAGCGATTCGCCAGGTAGCCAGGGCGAAACGCCTCCAGGAATTCTGCGATGGGCACATCAGTTGTGCCTTTATCGGCTCGAGCGGGCACGGTAAGACAACGATTCTGGACGAGATGTTCCCGGTCCTTTCCAAGCGCGGGTGGCTTGTGACCGATGTCACCGACACGACGTCGCAAGCCTTGCGGATTCAGTTTGCCCCGCCCAAGACCAAGAAGCTGGCCAGGGTTCTGGTCCACTCCTGGAATGCGGAGCAGATCAAGGAACTTTTGACGCACCAAGAGGTGGAGCAGCAGAATCGGCGGGACAACATCCGGGTGACATGGCTGGAGAACGGGGCGGAGGTCGACGGTACGGAAGCGAACTTTCCGGAAGGCGACTTGGAACAATTTCGGTTTCCGCGCAAGGTGGAGTTGCGTCCGTTTGCCTTCCCGTACGAGGTGGATCGCGAGGAGGCGCTGGACCGCACCTTCATCCGTGCCCTGACGGTCAAGGAGCAGTCGCAGGTCATGCGTACGGGGCCGGTGCTGGGTGTAGACGGCCGTGAGTACAACGCCTTGCAGCTGCGGGCGGTCGTCAAGGATGTGACCCTGCACGACACGTTTCGGCAGGTGCGCGACTGGGCGGGGCTCTCGCAGGAACAGGCCTCTCACCTGACGTTCGTCGATACTCCGGGCCTTGCGGTGGCCGGGAGCGTGAAAGACGAGGTGCTGCGGCACATGCTGGAGAAGAAGAGCGAGCAGATCGCGGTCCAGCTGTGGAAGGAAGACGAGTTGGACATCCTCGTCCACCTGGTCCTGGTGGGACGGCAGTCCGACTTCGCGGGGTTGTGGAAGGCGATTGAGCGTGAGTGCGGTCCCGGGGAGATGGCGGATTTGGCCGATCGTATGATCCTGGCGGTGAACGGGATGAACACCTATTTCACCAACCGCGACATCATGGCGAAGTACCAGGATCCGGAGCGGGCCCGCCGGGAGGGCGATCATTTTGCGACTACGTTGGAGGACAACATCCTGCAGAAGATGAGTCCGCGTGGACGAATCCAGCCGGCGAAGATCTGTTTTTTGGATTCGCGTTCGATTGTCGAGACGCTGACGACGGGGATGTACGAGGAGGCGTACCGCCGGTATCTGCCGATCATGGAGAGCTGGTTGAAACCGGGCGGGATTGGGCAGCAGACGTTGAAGAATCTCGGGCTCCTGCATGACTTCCGGGAGAACATGGAGGCGCTGATCGATCCGTCGGACCGTGGGCAAGGCTTCCTGGTGCGGCAGATCTGTCAATTGATCGAGAAGAAGGGGCCGGCGCTGTTAATCAAGAAGTATTTCCTGCGCACGGGATTGATCTCTGCGATCGAGGATCTTCTGGACCTGATCGGATTGTACTACGACCGTGAGGGTCGCTTGAACCGACAGGCGGTGGAGGAGGCCTTGCGCAGCTGTCTGGGCTTTCTGGATGTGCGCGACCCGTTTGGTGTGGATGACTTCGTCGCGGAGGCGATCGATCCGGAACTGGATGCGTTGGCGGAGGGTGCGGACGGCGGGCGTTGGGGTGACACGGCCGAGGCGGAGGGTGGATGGATCGTCCAGCGGTTCCAGCAGATGTGTGAGCTCGTCAAGCGCACGATCCTGGAGCGTGGTCAACCTTCGCGCGAGGTCGCGGCCGAGTTTTCGCGACATTTCGACACGCAATCGGCGATTTGGCTGGAGCGTTGGGGGTATGTGACGGCCAAGCTTCCGCCGCCGGATCGGGGGTTTGCGGCCTCGAATCCGCTGATCACACACTGTCTGAAGCTGCATGCGCGCGAGATTGTGTATCAATTGCTTCAGGACGACCATTCCGATGGTGACGCCGCGGTCTTTCGTCAGAGCGAGGATGATCGGCATCAAATCCTGGACCTGGTTCGTATGTTGGAAGACGCCTATCGTTCGGGCGTTGCGGCCTGTGCTGAGAATGGGGTGCGGCTATGAGCAGATCCCGAAAGACGAAGACAGGTGTGTATCAGTGGATCGTCCTGCCCAACACCGGAATTCAGATCTGCCGCGGATTTCCGATTACGGAGCGCGGACGGACAAAGCCCGAGGCCCTTTGGAAGTTGGCCGAGGTGGTGGGACGGCGGTTTGGGGAGATGGAGATCATCCGTCTGATCTCGGATCATATCGCATGCAACCAGGAGCTGGATGCGACCCCATGGATCCCGTGTGACGAGAATGAATTCGTCTTCTTCCGGCTGACCCGCGCCGGTGCGGACATGCAGCTCGACCTGGTGGCTGACACACGCAACGGTGCGGGGGCGCAGGCCGGAAACAAGATCCCGGTGCTGATGCAATCCGGTCTCATTCCGCTGCGCAAGCGTGCGCATCTGGCCGATATCTACGTCGAGGAACATCAGCGCGCGCGCAACGAGATCGGCAGCCTGATCATGGACTTCGGCAATTCAGGCAGTGCTTTTATCTTTTCGCGGGGTGGGGCGGGTCCGATACAGGCGAGGATGGTCCAACCGGCGAACCCGTTTGACCCGCGCTATCGGGAACGCTCGGCGGACGAGCGCAATATTCTTCGGTCCAACATGATCGTGTTGCGCGTGGGTCCGAATGGTGCCGATGCGCCGTGGATTGTGCTCGGGAAGCGGTCGGAGGAGCTGATCCAGGACCATCCCCTGGCGACCTATCTCTATGCGCCGAAGAAATACGTGCGTTTCTGGCCGGAGCACCTGCGTGCGCCGGAGCCGACGATGAAGTTCTGCGGGATCCTGGGTCAGCGTGACGGGCTGCATCCGATGCTGGAGTTCGTGGGGCATACGCTCGATCAGATGTTACAGCAGGTCTTGGCGTCGCTGACCAATCCGCATGGGACCTCGGACGAGCCGGAGTTTTACCCGCAGATCTCGCGTGTGATGTTGACCTATCCGCTGACCTGGCGTGCGGTGGATCGTGAATTGTTCCAGGGGATGATCGAGGGGGTGACCGATCGGCTGCTGGTGCATGAGGCGGAGATCCAGAAGCAGTTCCAGGTGGAGCTGGTCTGCAGCGAACCGGTGGCCGTGGCGGCGTATGTCCTCTGGGAGACCTTCTTCCATTTTGGGACAGCGAATCTCGACCTGGCGGCCAGCAGCCTCGGCAACACGCGTGGCGGACCGGAGCTGCGCCTGCTGATCGTGGATATCGGCGGCGGCTCGACGGACATCGCATGTGTGGAGATCGGGTGGAAGGTGCGCCAAGAGGACGAATCGGTCGATGTGACCTTCAAGCTGTTGGAATCGATGCGCTTCAACCGTGCGGGGGACCGGTTGTCGCACGTGATCGCCACGGGGATTCGTGAATTCCTGCGGGAGAAATACGGGATTGTGGAGAGCCTCGATTTCAAGCTCGAGGCGCAGGAGCCGGCCTTCACGCGTGTATACAAGCGACTCGCGGTCTCCAAGATCTCTGAGTTGGCGGAGGCGGCCAAGGCGCATATTTCGGGGTCTGACGAGCCTTGGGTGTTGGCGCAGGAGGAGGAGTACGACCTGGTCCGCCGGTTCGAGCCGCTGTTGAAGGGGATCGATTTTGAGGCGAAGACCCGCATGGGCCCGCGGATGTATCTGGATGCGGAGACCTTGCGGACCTGGGTGATGGCGGACCGCCAATCGCTGGAGACCAATGGCGAGCCGGGGTTTATGGACATCTTCCTCTATCTTGAGGAGCTGCGATATAGTTTGAAGCAGAAGGGGCGCGATCCGCACATGGTGGTGATGAGCGGGCGGACGACGCGACTGCCTTTTTTGAAGCGGATGTGCACGCGCTATACGAACTTGCCGCCGCACCGGATTCGGACCTTGCGAGAGCTGTTGCCGGATGAATTGAAGCTGCAGGGCTATGCGAACATGGACAAATTGGCGGTCGTCTGCGGGGCACAGCGGTTTCGGTTCGGCGATCACATCCGTTTTGTCAGTCTGCCCGACTCGCCGATTTTCAACCGGTATATCGGCACGGTTCGAGAAACCCCGACTGGTTTGCGCCTCAACAAGATCCTGATCCGACCGGGCGACACGCAGCCGCGGACGATTACGGTGCCGATTGATCCGGCGCGGGATGTGCGTATTGGGCATGCCTTCCGGGAGGATGGTTCCGCACAGGTGATCGCGAACCTATCCAACAACTCGCCTGTACAGCACTATGAGATCGAGTTGGACATTCTGGACGACTACACGGTGAGCATGGCGCCGCATGATCATGTGCTGTTGACGGAGTGGGTGCCTGGGGGGAATGATTTCATCGTCGACAATTTCAATGACACGGGGGGGATCGATGGCGAGCCGGAGGGATTTCTGACCAGGATCGTCCTGGGCAACAAGGACCGCTGGCTGCATGAATAATTCGATTTACTGGGGGGCGGGCGCATTGGGATGATTCCGACAAATCGTCAGCTGTTGATGGGGATGCTGGTTCTGAGTGCGATCAGTGCCCTGGTGCTTTGTGTCCTGGCCCTGCGGGAGCATCGGGCGACCGACAGGGTCACGGAATTGGGGGCGGCCCTGGAGGCGCTCGAGGGCGAACAGTTGGAACGGGCTCAGGAGGAAAGGAGCCGGCTACAGGCGCGCATCGATGAATTGGAACTGCGGTTGGCGCGCCTGGAACCATTGGATGGCTTGATTCGTGGGGCCGCGGGTGTGCTGGAGGCTCAAACCGCTTCTTTGGCTGAATTGGAGCGTTTGCTGAAGGAGTACCGGGAGGTCATGACGCGACCTATTCCCGGGGTGGGAGATACGGAGCAGGGGATGGGTCATGCGCCTTGCCGGTATCGATCGGCTCGGACACCGGTTGTTCTGGGACCGCCCGCTTCGCCGACCGAGGTGGACATCCCTGCGCATGGGGAAGATGCGCCTGCCTCCGAGGCCGACCTGGAGGTGGGTGGCACCGATGCGGATGTCGAAACGGAGATCCAAAGCGAGGACGGGCCATGATTGTGTGCGTTCTGCTGCAGATCATTCTGACCATTGGGTGCGGGTTTATCCTGGTTCGGGTGGGGCGTACGCGCGCTCGTGTGGATGAAATCCTGAAGAGCTCGGACCGAACGGACGACCCGATCATCGGGGCCTTGATGCCGGCGGTTCGGCGCGAACTGCATGAGGTCTGGTCACTGGAGTTGTCGCCAACGGCAATGGAGTCTTTCACGGTACCGGATCGCGAGCCGCATGATGGGTATACCGACTTGAAGGGTTTGTGGGCCTTCTTGAACGACGTCCCGGACATGGAGCGCTTGAGCGCGATGGAGAACTGGATCAAGGGATTGTTGCAATTGCGGCAGATGCTGGGGTTGTCCTGGAGCGTGGTGTGCGCCACTCTCGATCTGTTTTTTGCGCGCAAGACCAGGGAGGTCGGCGTTGAGGTCACGGGTTATGAAATCGTTTCGGAGGGGGCCCTGATCGATCGCGGGCGAATGTGGCCCATGGGACCCGGGACGCGAGTCGTCCGCGGTTTGGGGGTGGTCATGATCGGCCCAGAGGGCAGGGTCATCAGCAAGGCGAAGGTGATGGTACGCTAGAGGTCGTCCGAAAAGGTCTTCGGATCCGGATGGGGAGGACTCCCGCAGAG
>CALLYA010000489.1 GCA_937875495.1 uncultured Verrucomicrobiota bacterium | reverse complement strand
ACAATGATCTGACTGATCGGCGACTAGTGCCTGGAGGCAACGCATGATGGTACATGCCTTTTCGGACGGGCTCACGCTAGACAAGGCACGCGTTCACCGGTCCGATGACAGGAGAACCCATTGAGGATATCAAGGCGCTCTATTGGCGTTTCGAGCCGAATTGAGCCTTCTTTGATATGCGATTGAGAGCCGAGCGTTCAGGGATTGTCCCAGCTCGGCGTGGGCCATCCGGGTAGTGGGATAGAATGGGAGTGCAGGTTGAAAGAGTGTGGAGCTAAATCGATGGCGAGGCGGCAGGATGGTTCCATCCAATCCTGGAACGGCAAAGCGCTCCATCGGACGTGGATCTGGCTGGCAGGTTGGCTCTGGCTCGGAATGAACACGCTGCCTGCGGTGGTCTTGACGGAAATCGGCATCCCGGACAGTGGTGCACAGCCCTACATCGAGCTCATGAACCCCGGTGCTGAGGCCATTGATCTCGGGGGGTGGCTCATTCAGGGTGACGACTCCTTTTTCGCGGTCGTACTACCCGCGGACCTTCAACTTCCGGCCGGCGGCCGGGCGCTGCTTGTCGGTGACGCCGCCGCCTGGCCGCCGATCGGCATACCTGTGGTGGAGGCCGATTTGGCACGCCTCCTTCTGGACGCCGAGGTCGTGTGGTGCATGGAGCCGGAGGGGCGAGTGCGCGATCGGATCCCGCTGGGGCGTCTGCGGGGCCGGGAACCGGAGTCGTTGGCCTGGGAACGGGTTGCGCCTATGGTTGCCGGCGATCGGATGCAAAACTGGCAAGCTGTCGATCAAGGCACACCCGGACTCGAGAATCGTCACGGTGGCCTGCCGATGCCCCCTGAGAGCGTTCGAATGTGGCGGATTCCCGAGGCACCGGTGCTCGGTGTCGCCATGGAGGTGCGGGCCGAGATCGTGTGGAACGGACCTGCGGGCAGCGTTACGCTCCATTGGCGCGGGCCCGATGTGCAGGCATGGAATTTCAAGAGCATGCAACCCATCGGTATGCCCGCGATTCGTGATGGCGCGATTCGCTATGGTGCCGCCATCCCGGAATTCCCGGCCGGCGTCCGGGTTGAGACCTATCTCTCGATTGAGGTCGAGGGCCTGGTCGTATACTGGCCTCCGGCCGGCGCAGAGGGGCCGGAGATGTATCGGATCGAGGCGTCCACGCCCGCGCCCGCAAGCGTGGTCATCTCCGAGGTGATGTACAATGATCCCGCCTGGCCGGGGCCTGCGGGGCAGTGGTTGGAGCTGCGCAACACCACTGGTGAGGCAATCGAGTTGGGTGGGTGGACCGTCTCGACGGAGGGCGGAGAGTCGTACCGGTTTCCCGTCGGCACCCTCCTGCCCGCCAACGGGGTCTGCCTCCTGGCCGGAGACCCGATCCGACTGAAGGCGACCGGTGGAGTCCTAGAGGCCGTAGACGTGGTCGGGCCTCCAGCGTTTGAGCTGCCGAATGAGGGCGGCCGGATCGCCTTGCGGCATATCAACGGCCGCGTGATCGACGAGGCACGATACGCGCCGGGAGCACCCTGGCCCGATCTGGCAAACGGCGGGGGGCTGAGCCTGGAGCGATTGGACCCGATGCTGGCTGGGACAGAGCCGGAAAACTGGTCTGTAGCCGGACGGTACGGTGGTACGCCGGGAGCGGAGAATACCGCAACCAGCCCGGGACTGCCGCACACCGATGTAGTGATTCACGAGATCATGTATGCCCCGCAGGTGGACGGCTCGGCGAATGCCGGGGATGAAGATGAGGAGTATGTCGAATTGTTCAATCGTGGCATGACCGCGGTTGTGCTGCGTGGCTGGTCGCTTGCGGGCGGGATTCGATTCACCTTTGAATCCGGGATTCTGGAGCCGGGTGGGTTCATGGTTGTGTGCCGCAACCCACCGGGTTTTCGGGCGCGCTACGGCAATGCGATACCCGTTGCGGGTCCTTACAACGGCCGGCTCTCTAACGCGGGTGAGAGCGTGGTTCTGCGCAATCCCCAAGGTGTCTGCGCGGATTGGGTGCCTTACCATGACGGCGCGCCTTGGCCGGAGGAGACAGAGCACACAGGCCGCTCACTGGAATTACGGCACCCGGCAATGCCGAATCAGCTGCCGGCTGCGTGGACCGCCAGTGCGAATCCGGACGCGGGCGGGAGTCCGGGCGGCGCCAACACCGGTGGGATTCTTGAGCCGGTGCCCATGCTGTTCGATATCGGGCATTCGCCCCTCGTCCCAGCATCGGACCAAGAGGTGCTGGTTCACGCATCCGTGGCCCCAATCGCAGGTACCACGGCGATCGATCTGGTCTATTGGCTGGACGGCGAGGAAGGAACGGTGCGCACACCGATGGAATCGGTGGCGGCGCCGGTCGCTCTGCTTCAGGCTGGAGAGCGGTACCGTGGTGCGATACCCGCCCATCCATCGGGCACGATCATCGGATTTCGGATCGAGCAGGTCGATGCCAACGGCCAAGCGACCGTGTGGCCCGCGGCGGATCAAGGGGCCTATATTCAGTTCGAAGATGCAGGGCCGGGTCTGTCGCTTCCGGTCTACCGGATTGTCCTGGCTGAGAGCGAGCTCACGCTGCTGCGCAACAGCGGAAGGAGCAACACCCCGTTTCACGTGACGTTTATCGCGGGTAACGAAGTGCGCTACCAGATGCCAATCCGCCTTCGCGGCAAAGGTGATCGCGGGCGAACGCCGCATGCCTTCCGGATCACGTTTCCACGGGATGCCCCGCTTGGAGAGTGGGAGAGGATGAATTTGAACGGGTACGACGTGATCGCAGAGGGACTGTCTCTGCATTTCTGGGGGCTCCCGGAAACTGGGATTCCGACACCTCGTAGCGATTACGTCTATTTGGTCGTGAACGGTCTCGTGGATGCGCCGGAGACGGGACCGCGGGTTCGGGTGGAGGTTGCGAACGACGATTTCCTGGATCCCCATTTTCCGACGGGCGAAGACGGACGCCATGGGAATCTCTACAAAGGGAACTATGTCTCCTCCCAGGAGCAGGCATCGTTCAGTGATTACGGACCGGATCCGGGCGCCTATGCGGATGCATACCAGAAGAACAACAACGAAGAATTGGGGCGGTTTGAGGATGTCATCGAGCTCTGCCGCATTTTCGAGTCAGCGGCGGATGGAGAACTGGCGCCAGCGCTTGGCGAGATGATCGACCTGGATGAATGGGCACGTTGGTTTGCCATGAGCGCGGTGGTCAACAACACGGAGACGAATCTTTACAACACGCGCGGGGACGATTTCCTATTGTATCACGCCCCGTGGTCGGGGCGATTTCTCCTGATGCCATGGGATCAGGATGGTGCATTCCTGAAACCGCAGGAATCGCCCTTTGTCTGCACGGTCGGCAACATGCAGCGGTTGCAGGGGGAACCCGCCTTTGCAGCGCGATACATGGCGCATGTCGACGAAATGGTCAACGGCTGGTACACCCCGGCCCGACTCCAGCCGATGATCGACGGGGTTCGCCGCCTGGGGCGTGTGGCCAATGCAGGGGTACCGGATGCCGAAGCGGTGAAGCGGTTCCTCCCCGACCGCGTCCAGCATCTCCAAGCCATCGTCAACCAGCCATGGACTCTGGAATGGTCCAATTCACCCGAGCCTGCCGAAGTATTGATCGCTGAGGGTGCGCTGTGGCGGTACTTCCCCGGAGAAGCCGCGCCCAGCGCGGAGCCGATGGCCTGGACCCAACAGGAGTTCCCGGACGATGGGTGGGCGGTCGGCTGTTCGGGCTTCGGCTACGGCGACGGAGACGACTGCACCTTGTTGGAAGCGATGGAGGACGGGTATGGATCGGTCTTTATCCGTCGGCAATTCGAATTGCCCGATCCTGAAGCATGGCGTGCCTTGTGGTTGGATGTGGCCTATGACGACGCATTTGTGGCCTATTTGAACGGACACGAGATCGGTCGGCGCAATGTCACGGGAAATCCGCCGCAGTTCGACCAGATGGCCGATTCCACATCTTCCGGCAGTGCCCGGATTGATCTTCTGGACGTGCCGGACGGGGTACTGGTCGCAGGCGTCAATACGCTCGCGCTGCAAGGGCATAACCGGTCCTTGACCAGCTCGGATTTTTCGCTGATCCCCGTGGTGACCGGGGAGCTGCTGGATCTCCATGCCCCACGGACATGGCAGGTATTGGGTGAAGGTGCCCCGATTCGTTATTTCAAGGGCGTATCCGAACCGGATGCCGGGCTGTTGGAGTGGACTCAACCCGGGTATGCGGATGTCGAATGGCCTGAGGGATGCGCCGGAATCGGCTACGGCTACGGCGACGATTGCCAGGTACTGGACGACATGCGGTACGGCTATCACTCCGTCTATGTTCGGCAATGGTTCGAACTCGAGGATCCAGCGGACCTGGCTGAGCTGACCCTATCCATCACCTACGATGACGGATTTGTGGCATACCTCAACGGCCATCGCTTCCTCGCAGCCGGTGTCGAAGGCAATCCCCCCGCCTTCGACCAAATGGCGATCGATGCCATTGAGCCGACCACCCTCACGGGGTCGCTTTTGGATTGGGCCGGGGAATGGCTGAATCCGGGGCAGAACCTACTTGCGATTCAGGTGCACAATGAAAGTTTGAACAGTTCCGATTTATCGATGCTTCCTCGGCTGACCGCTACGGAGGCGGTGCCGATATCGGGCGGATGGGCCGAAACCCCGGCGGGGATTATTACGACCCTGCCCAGCCTACGTGTCGGAGGATCGGTCTCGCCGGCGCATACCCTGGGAATCGAGTGGGAGGGTGTCGATGCCGCCTACGCCCCGCCTTCGGGGACGTGGGGACCGGTGGAACTCGACCTGAACCCGGGCTGGAACTTTTTCGGAGCTGCACGCAACGGGTTGACCGGCGTATTGGAGCAGCGGCGCATTGCGGTGATGCAGGGCGGGAGCGTTCAGGTCCATGAAGGGACCTTAGAGGGAGCGGTCCGCTGGGACGATCCAGGAGTAATTCACTGGATCACCGGAACCCTTCAGGTCCCAGAGTCCGGCTCGCTCTCGATCGGCCCCGGGGTTGCGGTCCTGTTTGAAGCCGGCAGCGGATTGTCCGTGGCGGGAACGTTGACCGTGGAGGGCGAACCGGGTAGGGAGGTCCTCTTCACCGGAACCGATCCAGCGGTGGACTGGGATGGGATCAATGTCTGGGGGCATCCGGAAAGCTCCGGCACCCTCTCCATGAGATATTTCCGGGCGGTCGGCCGGGGATCGGGCGTAGATTCCAGCATGACCTTCCTCCGCGGACAGGGTCCGTGTCGAATCGAGCTCGAGCATGGAGTGGTCCATGGGTTCCCCCGGGGCATTCAGCTTTCGGGCGGAGCCGATCTGCGGGGCTCCTACCTGACCATGACAGACTTCCGCGCAGGCGCTCTGGGCGCGGTCAACTCGAGCTTTTCCCTCTATGGCTCGATCGTATGGGCCTGCGGTACAATGGGGCCGTTCATTTATGACGACCAATCAGTAACCGTTGGGGTTCGGTATAGCGATGTTGACCTACCAAACGCCGGCATCTTCGAGGGGCAGGGCAATTTCAACGAGGATCCGAGGTTTGCGGCTTCAGCGTGGGGTGAATTCCGGCTCGCCGTGGATTCGCCCTGCATTGGAGCGGGAGAAGCGGGCGAAGACATCGGTGCGTATTCGACCAGTCCGCCCTTTGTCCCCGGTTGGCATGTCTATTGATGGAGTCTGCGCGAGACCGATCTCATTCGGGTGCCGATGAATGGCTAGCGCCCGTCCGAAAAAGGCATCCCTTTTCCAACCGGCTCGCCCCATTCGGAGAGCCTCCCGCAGAAAACGCGGTGGCGTTTTCGACCTGGCCATGGAGGTGGGTTGGATCCATGCCCATGAACTTTTATTTTTGGGGAGGATTTTGGTGAAATTCGTTTTCTGCGGACCAAGTCATTTGCAGAAATCAGCTTCGATCCTTGGCGTCTTGGCGGTTCATCTTATGGGGTCGGCCGTTGCCGGATGAACTGTCCACTTGGATTCGATTTGGTCAGCCTCATGCGTAAAGGCAGGGGAATTCAACCGCCAAGACGCCAAGAGCGCCAAGGGGAGAAGAGACGTCACGTTGGGACATGACCTGACCGGTATCGTTGGACGCGTGATGGGATTCGGAGATGAGAAACCGGGTGCCGCTGTTGCGGTGCCGACCCCGCTCGGCAGCGAAGTTGGAGCGCTCCTTGAGGGCCAGGTTCCAACCAGGGCAGGGATCGATTTCGATTTCGATAGCGATCCCGATTTCGATTTCGATTTCGGAACAATGATCTGGCTGATCGACACCCCCCCGTACACGTACACGTACACGTACCCGTACTCGCCGCATCAACGTGTACGTGAACGTGTACCGCTTCGCTGGGTACGTGTACGTTTCTGGGCCGAGCTTGAGCGTGCCTTTTCGGACGGGCTCCAGCTCGTCCAGTCGACTCTTGCAGTTCAAACCCCATCGACGTGCCAATGACGCTCTTCTCCAGACTCTCAATCTCCTTGGCGTCCTTGGCGTCTTGGCGGTTCATCTTATGGGGTCGGCCGTTGCCGGATGAACTGTCCACTTGGATTCGATTTGGTCAGCCTCATGCGTAAAGGCAGGGGAATTCAACCGCCAAGACGCCAAGAGCGCCAAGGGGAGAAGAGACGTCACGTTGGGACATGACCTGACCGGTATCGTTGGACGCGTGATGGGATTCGGAGATGAGAAACCGGGTGCCGCTGTTGCGGTGCCGACCCCGCTCGGCAGCGAAGTTGGAGCGCTCCTTGAGGGCCAGGTTCCAACCAGGGCAGGGATCGATTTCGATTTCGATAGCGATCCCGATTTCGATTTCGATTTCGGAACAATGATCTGGCTGATCGACACCCCCCCGTACACGTACACGTACACGTACCCGTACTCGCCGCATCAACGTGTACGTGAACGTGTACCGCTTCGCTGGGTACGTGTACGTTTCTGGGCCGAGCTTGAGCGTGCCTTTTCGGACGGGCTCCAGCTCGTCCAGTCGACTCTTGCAGTTCAAACCCCATCGACGTGCCAATGACGCTCTTCTCCAGACTCTCAATCTCCTTGGCGTCCTTGGCGTCTTGGCGGTTCATCTTAT
>CALLYA010000488.1 GCA_937875495.1 uncultured Verrucomicrobiota bacterium | reverse complement strand
GAGGTCGGAGGTCGGAGGTCGGAGGTCGGAGGTCGGAGGTCGGAGGTCGGAGGTCAGCTGTGGGTGGAGCTGTGGCAAAGGGGTAGAGAACGTTGAACGTGCTGAAGAGAGGAGGTCTTGCGCGGAGGTGCAGAGAGCGCAAAGGGCGAGTGGAGCCGAGGCAGTGGGGATGTGGGCAATTGGGCGTTAAGGCGGTCGCGGTGTAGTGGACGTTTGCGCACGAAGATTCCACGCCGGAGCGCGTTGTCCATCGATTTCGATTTCGATTTCGATTTCGAGACCGATACCGATTTCGATTTCGATTTCGAGACCGATTGCCCCGTTCGCTGTTCTCCATCGGCGGTCATTCGCGGATCAAATTGCCCCATCCCCACGGACCGGGACGGTCCGGCTATCGACTGCCCGTTGGCCTCGGGCTTTCGGCTGCCAGGCCGGACCGTGCTGCTTCATACACCTGTTGCTCGGTCAATTGTGTGAGGCACTTCCATTGCGAGGAAGCTGCGCATCGGGCATGGCCGCAGCCGGGATCGCAGGGCGCGCCGCGCACGGTCCAGACATTGCTTGTGCGCTTTGGGCGCCAGAGCTCCTCCCGGGTCGGACCGAATATGGTGACGATCGGCAGCTCCGTCAGAGACGCCAGATGAGTGGGTCCGCTCTCGTTGGAGAGGATCATGCGGGCGCGGGTGAAGAGTGCGAGCAGCTCCAACAGAGGCAGATGCCAAAGCCGGACATCCCTGGAATCGCCCATGGCGCTCACAACCTGTTCCATCAAGGGCCGCTCTGGTGGCGTGCCGATGATGATCAGCCGTAGGCCGAGCTCATGCATGAGGCGCTCGCACACACGTCCGAACCGTTCAGCCGGCCAGAGGCGATAGACGTGGCCTGCCCCGGGATGGAGAACCAGGATGGGGCGGTCGTCCTCCACGCCGAACTCCGCCTTCAGCCGGGCGTCCATCGCCTGGTCGGCTTCGGCGGGAGGCCGGAGCAAGGGCCAGGCGGGAGGCCGACCGTCCTCAAGCAACTGGAGCGCGGCGCAATAGCGATCAAACGCGTGCAATCCCGGCGGCGGCGCGATTGTGTGCGTGTAGAGCCGCGACATCTTCGTTTGCGCGGCATAACCGATGCGCGCGCGCGCAAGAGCGCTCATGGCAAGCACGACCGAGCGGGTTCCGCCGTAAAGATCGAGGACCGTGTCGTAGTGCCGACGCCACATTCCAGCCACGATGACCGCGGGCACAAGGTTCTGTCGGATCCCACGACGGCGACGACCCTGGGCGGGGTAAGCCAGCACGCGCATCCGACCCGCAAGCAATCGAACCAGACAGGCGTATCGTTCGTCGACCATCACATCCAGAGAACCTTCGAACCGCTCTGCAAAGGCCTGGATCACCGGCATCGATATCAGGAGGTTCCCTAGATGATGATCGATGTTGGCCAAAAGGAGGCGTCGGGTGCCGAGCTCAACAAGTTTTGGAACCGGTCGTTGCATCAATTTTTCAGAAACGTGCTGTAGCCCATTCCAGCGCAATACTCCGCTCGCCATGTTTCGCTTTCCCCCGGTCCCTTCCGCGCTTGGAAGGAACGCTCCGGAGGCGCGGACTCAGCGTCCGATGACGAACATCGCGTATTCCGCCCTGAGGTTGGGGCGCCACCGTACCATGCCACGCTCGTCTCGCCGCAGGAATCGCCGCTCCAGCATCCGCACGCCCTCGAAGGTGCAAAACTCTTCGAAGGCACGGATCGTCAAGGGGTGAATGTCCGGACTGTTGAACCAACGCTCCGGATTCATCCCACACTGGGGTTGGAGCCCGCGGACCAAGAAGCAGATCCGGTTGCGCCAATATCCATGGTTATGAAACCCGAGGATGACCCGGCGTCCCACCCTGAGCATTTCACGGATGGCGGCCGCCGGCTGGGGGACCTCCTGCAGTGTGCGGCTGCAGAGGATCACATCGAAAAACTGATCGGGGAAAAGGGCCATCCCTGCAAGCATGTCACCATGATAGACCGACAGCCCGCGTGCGACAGCACCCAGAACCTTCGATCGATCGATCTCCACGCCAAGGGCGTCCAGTCCGCGCTGCTCCTTCAGAAATGCTAGCACACGTCCGTCACCGCAGCCAAGGTCCAGGACCTTGGCCCCCTCGGGAATGAGCGTACAAAGGATGTCCAACTCGTTCCGGTACTGACGCTGCTCCATGTCGTGGGCGCACAGGGCATTCTTCTTTCCGCATCCCATCGTATTCTCTCGCTTACGCAGTTGGGCCACGTGCCGAACTCCCGCCCAATCGGTTAATCCCGGATAAAGGCCCGGATGAACTTGCTGATTTCATCCGCCTCCAACAAGAAGGCGTCATGCCCATAGTCAGAGTCGATCTCGACATAGGTGGCCTCTTTGCCGGCGCGCAACATCGCGGCCACCGCTTCCTTGTTTTGTTTGGGCGGATAGAGCCAATCGCTGCTGAAGGCCATCACCAAGGCCTTGGCCTGCATCGACGCGAAGGCAGCATCCAGCGATTCCGCGCCGTCGGCGAGGTTGAAATAGTCCAGGGCCTTCGTCAGATAGAGGTATGTGTTGGCGTCGAATCGATCGATGAAGCTCTGGCCCTGGTGGCGCAGGTAGCTCTCCACCTCGAACTCGATGTCGAAGGTAAAATCAAGCCGGTCCTTCCCCCTCAGGCGGCGCCCGAATTTCTGGACCATCCCCGTCTCCGACAGGTAGGTGATGTGTGCCATCATGCGGGCGACGGCAAGACCATGGGCCGGGCCCGCTCCCGGCTCGTAGTCGCCCTGATTCCAGAGCGGATCGCGCATGATCGCGTTACGACCCACCTCATCGAAGGCGATCGCCTGGGGACTCTGCAGCGTGGTCGTCGCGATCGGCATCACCCGGCGGACCATGCCCGGGTAGCGAATGGCCCATTCCATGCTCAACATCCCGCCCATGGAACCGCCGCAGACCGCCGCTAGACTAGTGATCCCGAGCGAGCGAATCAGACGCTCCTGGGCACGAACCATGTCGCGAACGGTGACAATAGGGAAATCCATTCCATAGGGGCGACCCGTCTTGGCGTTGATCGAACCGGGACCCGTGGACCCGCGACAACCACCGATCACATTGCTGCTGATAATAAAAAAACGGTTCGTGTCGAAGGCCTTGCCGGGACCGATAAGGATATCCCACCAGCCCGGCTTGGGATCCGCATCGGAATACTTGCCCGCCGCGTGATGATCCCCACTGAGGGCATGCTCGATCAGGATCGCGTTGTCCCGATTCTCGTTCAGTGAGCCGTAGGTCTCGTACCGGATTGACCAGTCCTCTAAGGCCCGGCCGCAATCCAGCAAGAGCGGTTCGGAGAAATGTTGGTCGCGGTACGCGACCAGTCCGATACTGGCCGGATTCGGATTCGGAATAGGTTCTAGATCGGTCATGGGCAGACACCTGAAGAAAGGGAACGTAGGCCTATGTTCGCCTCAAAAGGAACAGGACACAACCTGAGCCCGGCTGCAGGGGGGAAAATGGGAACGCCCGGGCTTTCCCTAGAAAACCAAGGCGTTCGGTGTATTGAGCGGATCGACCGTGAGCCAATCATACAAACGGTATCCAGAATTCAGCCCATCAGGCGGTGGGGCGAAGGGAACCGTATCGAGTGTTCGTCCGAAAAGGTTGCCGCATTCTCAACCTGACCTCCCCATCCGGACCCGGAAA
>CALLYA010000487.1 GCA_937875495.1 uncultured Verrucomicrobiota bacterium | reverse complement strand
CGATAGCGACCCCGACCCCGATCTTGCTTCACCATAGACCTTTTCGGATACCCTTTCGCTAGAGCGAGGTATCCTTTGGTGTGGATGACCCAACATCAGGACATGTTGAAACTGCCGACCGAGTTGCAGAAGACGATAATACCCTCGACCTCGAATCCTCAAGGGGAATGCTGGGGCGCAAAGGAAAGGCAGGAAAGCGATGCGGTGGACTCTAGCGAAGAAGAACTTCGACACATGCAAACGAAGCGGTGCATGGATTTATCCGGCAGCTGCGTTGCTGATTGGGTTCGTAATAGGATGTGAGCCGGCCTCGGCAGAAGAACCTGTCTTCTATGCCGATCCCGAGCGAGGAAGCAATGCCGGTGACGGTAGCCTAGAACGACCATGGAAGACACTCGCAGAGGTGGCCCAGACCGGCCGACTCAAGGCTCTGGAGAGCGGCGGTACACTCTATCTGAGGTCCGGAGACCACGGAGCCGTCCAGCAATCCGGCGACAACGCTGGGACCGTCACCATTGCAAACGAGAAGGGACACCACCCAAGGCTCTCTCGCCTGACCATTACAAAGGGCAGTCGGTGGACCATTCGCGGTCTGACCATCACCCCATCTCTGGACGCGCCGTATAGGGGTAACATCGTAACTTTGGCCGAGGGTGGACCTGCCAGTGAGTTGCTCATCGAAGGCTGTTTCATCTATTCAACCCTCGATACGAGCTCGTGGACAGCCGATGATTGGATCAACGCCAACAGCGGCATCCTCGCGGGGCGTCACGGAAGCAGGCTGACGATACGCAACAACCACGTGCTCAATATCCGGTTCGGAATTCAGATGTGTGCGCCGGACTCCCTCTGTGAAGGGAATCTGGTCTCGGACTTCTCCGCCGATGGGATCCGCATCACGCGGGACAACATCACGGTCCAACACAACGTCATCAAGAATGGTTGCTGTTCGGCTGCGGATGGCGACGACAACCACGACGATGCGATTCAGTGCTTCCTCTTCAATAAGGGTACCGGCACGGTACGAAACGCGGTCGTCCGTGGGAATGTGATCGTCAATCGCGAAGGTTCGGACCAACAATTTCCGGCCCCCATTCAGGGGATCGGTTTTTTTGACGGACCCTTGGTCAACTTTGTCGTCGAAGACAATGTCGTTCTCGTCGATCATTGGCATGGAATCACCCTGAATGACGCCCAGAACTGCCGGATCAACGGCAATTCGGTCTACTCGATCTGGAATGAAAGCAAGGCCCGTCCGTGGATCATGATCGGCCAGAAACAGAACGCCTCCCACGGTAACAGGGTGTTCGACAACATGGCCTTCACCTACAACTTCAAATCCGACCCGATGGTGGAGGCAGAGCGAAATGTCCCGGTGTCATCCGCGGCCTTCCAGGAGGCGCTGGACCAGGCGCTGGAAGAGATAGAAGGGAAGGGAATGGGAAGGAATAGAAGGGAAGGGATAGAAGAGAAAGGTGGGGGAAGGTAAAAGGGAACTTGGAAGACACGAAGGGGAGAATTGGGTGCACAGCGCTCTCGCTGG
>CALLYA010000486.1 GCA_937875495.1 uncultured Verrucomicrobiota bacterium | reverse complement strand
CATTTCACGCTACTTACAACAGAAATCAGCACGAATAGCGAAAGTCGGGTTAGCATGTAGCTCGCCAAAATCTTTTGGGCGGTGGCTGCGCAGGTGACCCACTCGGCGTGGCCGTCGGCAAAGCCCCAGTTCCAGCCGTCTGGGCCGTGGTTGTTGGTATCGTCCGGGCAGTTGTTCTTATCGGTGTCGTCGGCATCGAGGACGAGCACGACATCTGTGACGATGCCTCTGACCGTTTTGGGCGATTTTCGGACGTTGGCAAGCGGTGCTCGCTCGAAGTATCCGAAGAACTCATAGCTGTGGCCGCCGCGGGTATCGTCCTTTCCGCCTGATGAATTATCCATCAGGTCCCGGTAGTTCCCTTGCCGATCAGGGATGTTCGAAACGACGTTTTTGGTGCTCGGGCAGACAAAGACGTCGATGCTCGGAATGTAGTCCGGGAACAGCGTTTGAGGCGCACCGTCATCGGCGATGCCGGTGGTGTAGTAATACCAGTTCTCATAATCACTGGAATAGATCTGGAAGGCGACGCTCATCTGGCGGACATTATTCAAGCAGCTGATGCGGCGTGCGCGTTCGCGCGCCTTGTTCAGCGCGGGGAGGAGCATGGCCGCCAGGATCGCGATGATCGCGATGACCACCAGCAGCTCAATCAGTGTGAAAGCGGCCGGGCGGCGGCCGGGCGGCGGCCGGGCGGCGGCCGGGCGGCGGCCGGGCGCCACCCGGGTGTTTGTGTTATCGATCATGGAATTCAACCTTCCACAGTTGATTTGTCATGGATTGGCAATGCCGAGTCCTGTTGCATCACGGCGCTGTGGCAATCACCCTCCAGAAGAGTTGGTCATCCCCAACCGGACCGGTCCATTCGGTTCCGGACTGGTCCTCGGCAATCGTCTGCCAGTCACCGGAGTCGAGAGCGGTCCGCACTTGTACGTCGAAGGTCGCGCCCCCGGGCAGATCCAGCGTCAACACGACTGTGTCACCCAAGATCTGCAGGCCGGTGATCTTTACTTCGGCAGGACCGACCGTGCGCTCGGGCAAGGTCCATGCCCGCATGGAGTAGAAGTGCGCATCTGAATTGGCCCAGGATGCCAGGCCGAAACGGTTCCCGGCTGCCGGTGCCTGATCCTGCCAATTCCAGGTGCCGCCGATCGACGGATCCTCCACATCCTCGACCCAAAGGTGATAGCTGCCGTTGTCCACCGCCAATCGAACCTCAAACGGGTACGCCGGCCGGTATATAAAGGTCTGGTCCTCCACAAACAGGTCAAACCACACGCCGTCGATCTTTCGGCTTACGTTCACGCCCTGCGGCATGATCGCGTTACCGGTGGGCTGGTTGTAAAACAGCACGCGCGCGTAATTCTCAGGATCCACATAGTCGTAGATCAGTCCGATGCCATCGTCATCAAAGGACTGGAGAACGGCCTCGAGCAGATAGTTCGGAGTTTCCGGCGCGGGCGCGATCAGCATGGGCGCATCGGCATCGGCCCGGGGGTTCTCCACGGTGCCGGTGGTTCGGACGTTGACATCGCCGTTTTCCAGGATGGCACCATGCGCACTGATCCTCCAGTTGCCAACCAGTATCGAATGGCCGCTGTACGGATTCTCCCAGCCAACCGGCAGGACGTTGTCCATCGGCATGCTTTCCCAGCCCTCACCAAAGACGATCGCACCATCCACATTCACCGAAATATCATCGATCAACACCCCGGCGTTGACTGGAATTTCCGGGGTCCCGACGCCTCCATTCTGGCCCCAGGCCCCCACCCCGATCTTGCCTGCTGGGTGAGCATCGTCCCAAAACTGGATGATGATCTCCGATGAGAGGTCCCAGGTCGGAGGATTGGTAAAGGCATTCCAGCCGATCACCTGGACCTCGAAGTCGGGGCCGTCGGCCATGACATGGACGCGGATCTTTTTGTACCAACTGACGTCCTCTGGATCCGTCGCGATCCCAAAATCGGCCGCCAATTCAGTGTATACACCCGCTGCCTTCTTCTGAACGCTGACCCCGAAGGGCGCACGCCAAGCAGCGTTGTTGTCCTCACCAACCACGGTCACCCGGTACCAGTTGTCCTCATCGACATAGCGGAAATAGAGGCAATTGCCATCGTTGTCCCCGACAGTGAATACCGCCTCAAGGTCGTAATTTGTCCGGGCAGGATCCCAGAGGTTGTCCCGGATCACCAGCCTTGGACCCTCGAAACTGACCAGTGGATTCACGTTTTCAGGGCTGAGGAACGTGGTGTCATCAGCACCCCGGTGATCGTTGCTGTTCTCAAAGAGTCCGCGATACCCATCGCCGAAGTCATGAACCACCCACTGCCCCGGCAGGCTGAAATCCCGCTGAGGATTGACCCAGGCAGATTCGAGGAGTTCATCCGGTGTGGGAACGGTGAGCACCTCATCAAAGGCTGGATTGGACCCCATTCGATATTCCGTAAGGTTGTTCTTACCGTCCAAGTCACGATCATCACCCCCATCCAATTGGAGCGAGCCCAAGAACTCGAGCTCCCAGTCATCCGGCAGAAGATCACCGTCTGAATCGGCCGAGAAATGGGCGACCAACTCACGCGGACTGTTCAGGGTGAAGCCCAAGGTAGGATTTGCCGAGCTTGCGTCTCCCGACCACCCGGTAAATAGATACTGCGAATCCGGGTTGGCCGTCACCTGGACCACCGCCCCTGCGTCCATCCACTGCTCGCCCTCCGGGTCAACGCTCCCGCCTGGGCCGCCTTCAACATTCAACCGGTAATTCGTGGTCCAGTCCCATGCCAGCACAGAGAGCTGATTGAGCACAAAGTCGGCCTCGCCTTCCGCTCCGCTCGCTGGTACAGATCCGGCACCCGTCCAACCGGTGATGATTCGCCGCACACCGGGCATGACCTCTGTCGGACTCGTTGCGGTGGCATGAATGGGGGTCCCAGGGAGAAACGAGTGCAGCCCGGGGGCGGGATCGACGGTATCGACTGCTGAAACCACGAGCAGGGCCGTGCCGTCCACACTTTCCACCTGAACGTTGTCGAATTCGGTCCGAGCCATGCCCCAGCTGAAGACGCCGATACCACCACTATTGGATGTTGCTTCCATGATATCGAAAGGCCCGAATGGATAAACTTCCGCTGCGCCATCCGGATCCTTGATGACAAGGACATCGAGCTTGGTGCCGTTGATGGCGGCCATCAGATCGAAGGGCACACCGTTTTGAGGGACAAAGGTCGGGGTGTCCTCATGAAACACCTCGTACCAGATGCCGGCCACTTTCTTCTGGATGGAGAGCCCCTGGTATGGCCTCCCGTTTCCTGTGCCCTGCTGTGCGGAGGTGATGCGGTAGAAATTGTCGACATCCTGATAGCGCAGCAAGATCCCCTGGCCGTCGTCGTCGAAGGGTGTGATCCGGACCCTGTACAGATAATCCGTCCAATCCCGGTTCCCGGCTACCAGGGTCGGCCCGGTGAAATCAATGTGGGTGTTGCCGTTGATGTCCGTTGCATAGGCGTAGGAATCGCTGTTTTCTTGAAGCGTGCCGTACGGCCCACCCTGGCCAAGCGCGAGCGACCATATGGGGCGGGCGCTGTTGCCTCCCGCAAGCGTGGTATTGCCGTTGGCTTGTGGTGGTATGAACGGGGTCCATTGCCCAAGGCTGTCGGGAAATCCCTGCAACCCCCCTGGACTCAGGTTCGGCTGGGAAAACTGCACGCCCTTTGGGTTCCCGCCGGCCATACCCCAGCTCATCAGCCCCACCTGGCCGGCCGCGGATGCAGGCAGCGGTTGGTTGACCACCAAGTTATATGGCACCGCTGTGTTATCGGGATCATCCACAACGGTCAGCGAGAAGGAATTGCCCGCGGTTACCTCAATCACAACGTCGAAAGGCACCCCCATTTGGAATACAAATTCAGGAATGAAGCCCTCGCTCCCATCATCGCCAAACACGTATTGGGTCTGCCCACCGATCTTGCGATCGACATTCCAGCCGTCCCAAGGGAACCCATTCGCCCGCCCCTGGTGAGAGAAACTGACCCTGAAAAAGTTCTCCACATCCTGGTACCCGAAGACCAGGCCGCAGCCGTCGTCGTCGCCGGTATGAATACGCGCCTGGAAGGTGAAGGTGTCACCCGTGATCGCGTTGTTGACCAGCATGACCGCAGTCGCGCTGGATGAATACTCAGCACTATCCGAATAGATGTTGCTGGCTTCGATGAAGAAACCTCCATCGATGTTGTATTGCCAGCGCATCGGCCCCTCGATCCAGGCCGCGACAGGCTGGACCGCGGTCCAGCCCGGAATACCCCGGTCGAAAGAGTCCTGGAAGAGGACCTCCCCGTTGGAAAGCGCGATGCAGCCAAGCCAAACCAGCGCAAAACCGATGGCAACCCGACGCATACCCGGGATACGAATGGAATGATTGACCATAATAACGTTCCTGAGATGATGTAGGAAATCTGCTGCGGAAGACCTCACACCCTTCCGGTCTCACGCCATATGGGCGAGCATGAGGCCTTCGTAATGGTTCTCATCGCAGGTGCTTCACCCCGAAAACCCGTGATGATCACAAGCACCTGGTGCAGCCCCAAAAGGCTGTCGACCGAGACCAAGCAACCGGTACCCGCAGGCAACTCACTCGCGGAAGCCGCCCTGCCTCCTCGGCCGGCAAATTGGCCCGAAATCCCAAGCATGTATTCTGCCGATTGACCTCCTTGCAAAGGAGATAAGAGAATGACCCTGTTGCGTTGCGCCGAGACTGACATGGATTGCCTGAGCATGTCAATGGCTTTTTCCGCCTGTCCCTTCCTCGCAGCTGACCGTATGAATGGCAGAACAGTCGCTTTCGAAGCTTGTCAAACTGAATATATCAACATTGTTTTACCACGGAATCAAAGCTGGGAGGCCCGGATTTCACTATGATGGCAGCCGGGGAGGACTCCCGCAGAGATCGCAGAGGGTGCAGAGGGGTATTGTGAGGGGGGAATGCAGATACGTCGGAGCTGTTTTCTGCAACTGCCTTGGTCTGCAGAAACGAATTGCACAAAAATCCTTCAAAAGGCATAGATCAGAGCATTGGCCCTACCCACCCCCATGGCCAGGTCGAAA
>CALLYA010000485.1 GCA_937875495.1 uncultured Verrucomicrobiota bacterium | reverse complement strand
GGATCAGGGCTTGGACCCCACCCACCCCCATAACCAGGTCGAAAACGCCACCGCGCCCTCTGCGGGAGGCTTTCCGGGTCCGGATGGGGAGGACTCGCGCAGAGGCGCAGAGGCGCAGAGGGGGAGGGCAGGGAATTCAGAGATACGTTGGAGCTGTTTTCTGCAACTGACTTGGTCTGCGGGCAACGGATAACCCCAACACCCCCTTTAAAAAAGGTTTGGATCAGGGCTTGGACCCCACCCACCCCCATAACCAGGTCGAAAACGTCACCGCGCCCTCTGCGGGAGGCTCTCCGGGTCGGGTGGCGGGCATTCGGCTGGAATTTCGGAATTGCTTGCGCTACAAGGGGGGGATGCAGGAGAGATGGGACTTCAGGGATTGGGAACCAGTATGATCGATTTTCCGGACGACAATGCTGCTCGGGATGGGACTGTGCAGGTTCGGGCTGAGGCCGAACCCGGTTGGTTACGCCGCTATTGGCTTTGGTTTTTGGTGATGGCGGCGATGGTGGTTTTGGTTTTATCGAGTCATTTCGTCAAGGCGTACTCGGATCCTGCCAACTGGCTGAAGTTCGCCTATCATTTGGAATCCGAGTTCTGGACCAGTCGTTGGCCGGTGGGGTATCCGGTCTACCTGTTGTTGGCTTCATGGCTGGTCGGACGGTTTTATGTCTTCTGGGCGAACCTCCCGATTCTGATGGGGATCCTCTTTTTAGCGGGGAAGCTGGCGGAGCGGCTGGTGATGCGTGCGGGTGAGGTGCGTGCGGCGCCGTGGGTCGGCCTGATGGCGATGGTCTGGCTGTTTTTGTTCGATTTTCCGCACATCGTGTACCTGCTCAATCCGTATCGCGATCCGCTAGCGATCTTCTTTTGTTATTGGGCGGTCTATTTATTGATTGGGATCGAGGCGGGTCCGAACCAACCGTTTCGGGTGCTCTTCCCTGCCGGGCTGTTGATTGGGCTGGCCGTGTGTGTCAAAGAGCCGTCGGTATTGATGTTGCTGCCGATGTTCGGTTTCGGGGTGGTGGTCTGGCGCGCCGTGGATGGGCTGCCGTTTTGGCGTTCGGTGATGTGGTTTGGGGCCGGTTTTGTATTGGGCGTGGCCCCGTTTTTGATTGAGACTTATGCGCACACGCATTCGGTCCTTTTGCCCCCGCAATCGTATGAAGAGGGCCGGTTATTGCCGGGCATGCACGCGCATGTCTTCGGTCAGATCTCGCGGGAGGCGCTGAAGTATTTTCGTGACTACGGCGGTTGGTCCTCCGTGGTGGCGTTGTTACTGGGTGGAGTGTGGGCTGTACGTCGGCGGGATCGGGTGGTATTGGCCTTGGTCTTGCCGGTGGCCGCGGTCTTTTTTGTGTTTTATTCCTTCTATTGGACCTTTTCGAAGCGCTATTTCTTTATGGTGTTGGTCTTTCTCGCGCCGGTTGTGGCCTGCGGCACCTGGCAGGCCTGTCTCTGGTTGACGGACAAGCTGCGGCTGCGTGCGCATCGGGTTCGGATCATGGTGGTATTCACTGGGTATGTCACCTTGCACGCCTTGGTGGCGGCTCTGTTGGGGTCTTCGATTTGGCTTGGGCACAACCCTGGGTTTACGATTGGGAAGGCGAAGGCGTTGATGGCGGAGATCGAGGCGCATGTGCCGGAGGGCGGCACTTTATTGGCGCCACGATTCCTGTGTGAGGTGGTGGAGTGCTTTTCGCCGATCGAGTCGTATCCGGCCTATGCGCTGATGAGCGCGGACCTGCCGTTGGAGGAGGGTCTCGGCGCGATGATCGGAGAGGTCCGCACGGATGGCAGCTGGCTATTGGGCGAGATCCTGACGAAGGGCCGTTCGGACATGGGTGCCGACCTGGTGCGCGGGCTGTTCGACTTGGAGCCGCTGGTCCGGATTTCGGTTGAGCAGCACAACATGGGTGCGGTGACGGGTGATGATGAGGGTGAGGTGATCCTGCACCGCATTCGCCCGTGGTCAGCTCGTGTGGTGACGCGACCGATCTGGACGAAGGCGATGCCGGCGGCGATCCTGCGGTTGGACGCGGGCATGCTCCATGTGCCCGGCCGCCCGCGGTCGGAGCTCAGTTTTTATTGGGACGATCAGCCGGTGCCGATCGCGTGGCGCAATGGCGCGAACTACGTTCGGCTGCCGGGCCCGATTGCGGAGGGAGCGCACGTGGTACGGCTCGAGAGCGACGCGCCGTTACCGGAGCGGTTGGGGGTAGAGCTCTTTCCTGTGGATCGCCCGTTGGCTCTCGATTTTTGTTGGAACCGGTTTCCTTTGCACGGTGCGTATTTGAATGCGGCGCAATGGCACAAGCTACCTGGGTACGAGGGTGACTATGCGTTTTCCGGGACGGGCGCGTTGGAGCTGCCGTGGCTCTGGGACGCAGAGCATACGGTCCTGGCCTATTTCGTATTGAATCCGGCCCCGACGGAGATGGAGCGGCCGTATCGTGTCGCGTGCTGGTCGGCCGGTGTGGAGCGGGGGGTGCTGGAGGTGCCCAAGGGCGGACGCGCGCGGCTGCTGGTTGACCTTGGCGGTTTTGAGACGGGGCTGGAGACCATTCCGATCGAGCTGCGGCTCTCGGAGCTGGGTGCGGTGGCAGCGCCCGGTTGTTTGGAGCTCGAGGATGTGATCCTGATGCCGATGCCCAAGGGTCAGGATTGGCGGACGAATCCTGGCGAAGCGGATGGTGCATGGTTCTTGAGGTCGGGGTGGCATCAGGCGGAGCGGCTTTCGCCGAAGGAGCCGTTTCGTTGGACACGCGGTCCGGGGCGGATGATGGTTGCTTGCCCGCCTGGGGTGACTGAGCCGGTAATCCGGATCTGTTTGACGGACCGCTATCGGCCGGAGCAGGCACCGCGGAGCGGGTTGAGCCTGACCCTGGATGGCGTCCCGTTGGCGTTCGAGCTGGACGAGGCTACATACAGGGCCGGCTGGGCCTGGCTGACGGCGCCTATGCCCCCGGAGATTGTGAAACCGGGTGGAGGACTCTACGAACTCGGGCTCGATTCGGTGCCGTGGCGGCCGTCGGAGA
This sequence comes from uncultured Verrucomicrobiota bacterium, assembly GCA_937875495.1. Taxonomy (GTDB): domain Bacteria; phylum Verrucomicrobiota; class CALLYA01; order CALLYA01; family CALLYA01; genus CALLYA01. The sequence goes on along the minus strand of CALLYA010000485.1, from coordinate 7,568 downwards.
TCGCCGGCTCGCGGGATGAGCGTGCCTTGGGCGTGATGGTGGGGGATGTCTGGGTGATCTCGGGCGTGGCGGTCGGGCAGGAGGCGCGAGGCGACTAGTGGACTGGGGTGGTGGTGGGGTAGCGGCAGTGGGAGTGAATGTATGGCAAGCAGGCTGATGGCCGGATGGCGGGAGCGTTGGGTTGGCTGGGTGGGAGGGATGGCGGTCCTGCTTGTCGTGGGCTACATCGGGTGGTTTTTCTATCTGTTATGGACCCACTTCGGTGGTGCGATATTTGGGGATCCGTACACCTATCTCTCGTTTGCGACCAATCTTGCGCGTGGCGATTTTTTGGTCAAGGGTGCGTTGGGCGAGGCGGTACGGGAGTTTTTTGCGGATGGCGAGTTGCGGCTGGGACCGATTTGGAACACCAACGTGATGCCGGACGGCCGAACGGTTTTCACGGTGGCGATCGGGTTTCCGCTGATGCTCTCTCAGATCATTCGTTGGTTTGGGCTAGCGTGCTGCATGCATGCCAACTTCCTTTTCCTGGCGCTCTGTTTTCTCCTGGTGGTTTGGGTTGGATACGAGGCGTTCGGCCGGGATCGGGCTGCGCTCTGGATCGGGCTGCTGGGGCTGCTGTTCTTCATTGCCACCCGCACAGAGCTTTTTATGCGGATTGCGTATCTCTGGCGGGAGCCCTTTTTCTTCAGCTTGGTCCTGGGTGGGCTGGTCGGCGTGGGGCACTTCCTGCGGACCGGGCGGGTGGTCGGGCTGATGACCGCGGCCTTTTTGTTGGGCTATGCCGGCAGCGTCAAGGAGGCGAACTTCCTGTACGGCGGGGCGGCTGCCTTGTGCGTCCTGTTCTCACGCCCCTTTCGAGAGCATGCGCACCGGGGACGTCTGCTGGTTTTGTGTGGGGTCTGCGGGTTCTTAGGCGTGCTGCCGCTCTTCGTCCAGAACTATCTTGCCACGGGAAATCCGCTGCTCAGCATGCAGTTCGCACGCGCGACCGCGCACTATTCCCTGGAGGAGGCGGGGGCGGGGCTCTCTACCGGCAACACCCGAGAGACCCTGCGGCGGTATGTCCTATTGTACAGGGACAACCCGTTTTTCGCGTGGCCGTTTTGGGGGGTGTTCGCGGTGGGGGTGCTGCGGGTTTGGCGGCGGCCCTTGGCCGGTCTGCTCTTGGTGTTCGGGCTGATGCACTTCGCGCTCTATTCCCAATGGGGCAATGCTGATTACAGGCACATGTTCTTTGCGCACATTCCGTTTGCGTTGTTTGTGGCGGCCGGCTTCATCGGCTTGGCGCAATGGGTTGGTGTGCGGCTACGGCTGCCGAACCTGGGTTGGATGTTCCCGGGGCTGGCTGCGTTGGGGCTGTTTGCGGTCCGGCCGTTGCCCTGGACCGAGCCGCTCGATCCCGCGAAGCACTTCAAGGTTTCAGACGCGGTCCGGCTGGCGGATGCGATGCAGGCCGAGATCCCGGCGGGCTCGGTCCTGATCTCGAATCGGGTCATTCGGGACATTGCGGCGATCTACGGCGGGTATGAGGTGGTACGGATGCAGGACCTGAAAGGGTTCGCGCCTGGGAAAGACCATTCAGAGGTCATCGACTGGCTGTTGGCGCGGAAGACCGGGGTCTATTTCTTGGACAACAAGGATTTGGATCCTGCGAACTATCACTACCCGGATTGGACCTTGAAGGACCGGGAGATGCTCCTGGACCGGTATGATGTGTATGCCGCGGCGGAGTTCGATGGGCGGACCTATCGAATCCAGGAGTTTCTGAACCGGCCGGTTCTGACCTTTTGGGCGGTGGAGCCGTGGATGCAGGAGCGGGTGGAGCGCGAGCTGGCATGCGCGGGGCGGCCGGCCTTTCTCTATCTTCAGACGCGCGGGGCGGAGGATCGGATTGAGGTGCGATTGGACGGGGAGCCGGTCGCCCTGGAGTTGCCTGGGTATTATCATCCGGTACCGGCGGGTGTTACAGGGCGCGATGGTTTTGCCCGCTTGGAGGTGATTGCGACCGAGGGCCTGATCCCGCGGTTTGCGGACGCCCGATTGATTGGGTGGTGGGAAGGCATGCGGCATGAGCTCGGGTATTACGGAGTGCCGGGCGACGCCCCGTTCTTTCCGGACCTGAGCGCAGCGGATGCCGAGGTGCCGGCGCGGACGCGGGCGATGGAGATGCCGTTTCGGCTTAGGGTGCCGGTACGGGCGGGTGCGGATTCCTTCACGGTGATCGGTCTGGGGGTGGACCAGGTATCGGGGCAATTCGGCATGCGTGACGCCGAGGGCCGGGCATGGGTTCAACCGATCGCCCGCGGTGCGACCTGGTTTCCTGTGGGCATGGAGGTCAACGAGGGTTTTTATAACGGGATGCGGGAACTGACCCTGGGTACGGATGTGGAGACGGACGCGGGCGAGGTCCTCAGTCTTTCGCGGATGAACGCGCAGGTTTGTCGCAGGCGGTTCGAGGTGGAGCGTGAGGGAGAATGTGCCACGGCGTTGGTCGGGGTGTTGCATCCGACCGAACTGGGTGGCGGACCTGCGCCGTGGGCGTTGTTGCTGGACGGTGTCACGGTGATGGAAGGGGAGAGCAGCTTTGATCCGCGGGCGCCCATCAATCGCTTTTCCCACCTGATCGCGGCTGACGAGATGGGAAGCGGCGCGTTGGAATTTCGGGGTGCGGGGCTGACTGCTTGGCGCTGGATCGGGGTGGACCGGAAGCTGAGGCTTGAGCCGGGCGGTGATGTGGCTGGAGCGGTTCTCGGACGTGGCTATCACCCGGCGGAGAACGGACCTGCGGGACGCTTCTGGTGGTTCCCGGGGGAGATGACGATACGGGTTCCGGTGGTGGCGGGGGAGCGGGAGTATCGAATGCAGACCCGGCTTGCGTCTGGTCATCCGGCGCCGGGGACGGAGCGTCAGCTATCGATCGCGCTGGAGGATGGTGTACCGCAGAGCGTGCCGCTGCCGCGGGAGGTAAGCACAGTGGAATGGCGTTTCACGCTGGATTCGGCACCGGAGTCGGACGGGATGGCGACGATCCGGCTGCGCTGTGAGGAATGGTCACCGGCGGAGGTGCTTCCGGAGTCAGCGGACCGGCGTCGCCTCGGTTTCCAGCTCTACCGTTTGGAATGGTCCGGCGTGCGGCCGGCCGGAGGGGGAGGACTCGCGCAGAGGCGCAGAGGCGTAGGGGGGGAATAGGGAGGACCGGGACAGCAGGCAATGGTTGCCGATCGGTCAGATCGGTCAGATCGGTCAGATCGGTCAGATCGGTCCGATCAGTCAGATCGGTCAGATCGGTCAGATCGGTCAGATCAATGTCCGAATCGGGGTCGGGGTCGGAATCGGAATTCCTATGCTGTATGGCACCTGGCTCTCTGAGCACCGCTCAAACCTCGCTGCCGAGCATAACAATACGGCTGCGCCACCCGGTTTCTCGTGTCCGAATCCCATCCCGCCTCCATTCGATACCGATACCGATAGCGACCCCGATCCCGATGATTATTTGTCGGCGTGGGGCAGGGCGTTGTCCACATGCCTTTTGAGCTCGCGGGTTTCGATTTCCAATCGGCGGATACGGAAGACGGCTTCCTCCTGAGCGGAGCGCAAGCGGTCGAGCATTTCCGCGACGATGCCGACCAGGAAGACGGCGAAGGCGAAACCGGTGAAAGCGATTCCGGAGACGCCGGCCCAGCGGTGTGGGAAGAAGCCGCCGGTGCGCAACTTGACGGAGAGGAGGAATCCGAAGAGGGCGAGTGCGATGACCATCAGGAATGCGGCGATATAGCTGAAGAACTGAAGCGGCTGGTAATCGCGATAGGTCTTCAGGATGATGCTGGCGGTCCTGTGGCCATAGGAGAGGAGGTTGGAAGCGACTCGTGATTTGCCGTAGGAGCGGACCCCCTGGACACGGATCGGCACTTCCAGCATGCGGATATGGGAGAAGGCCAGGGTGAGGAAGGTCTCATGGGTGTAGGTGAATTCACCGGTCAGCACCAGGCGCAGGAAGGCCTCGCGCGAGTAAGCCCTGAACCCGCAGGAGACATCATAGAACCGGCTCTTGATGAGTGAACTCATCCAGCCGGCCATGAAGCGGTTTCCCCAAATCTTGGCGGCCGGCATCTCGGGGATGAGAGCGGGATCGATAAAGCGGGAGGCGGTGACGAAATCGGCCTGTCCCGTGAGGATCGGCTGCAGTAGTTTCGGGATATCTGCGGGGTCGAATTGGCCGTCGGAATCGATCGTGACGATCAGGTCGGCCCCGAGTTCCATGGACCGATTGATGCCGACGCGGAATGCGGTACCGACGCCGCGCGGGGTCTCGTGGCGAACGACATGGGCCCCGAGTTCCCGGGCGATTTCACCGGTGCGGTCGGTGGAGCCGTCATCGACGACGACGACCTCGATTTCGCGCACGCCTTCGATTTTTTCGGGGATGCCGCGGATCACGTCGCCGATCGTTGCTTCCTCGTTGAGCGCCGGCATTTGGACGATTAGTTTCACGATGATACCTCGAGGCTGCCGCTCATTTGAGTGCGGATGAAAAAGGTCCGAAAGAGGGATGTATGGAACTGGCAGATCAATTTTCTGACAAGCGGATATTGTTGACCGGGGTCACCGGGTTCATCGGCCGTCATCTGGCCCGCAGGTTGGCCGCGCATGGCGCGGAGGTATGGGGTGTCTCCCGCCGGCCTGTCCTGGAGGGCGGCGAAGAGGGGGTCTGCTATCGAAATGGGAACCTTTCTATTATCGGAACCGTGGAGGCGCTTTTCCAGGAAATCCGACCGGACATCGTATTTCATTTAGCGAGCCACGTTGCCGGCGCGCGTGGACTAGAGCTGGTGCAGCCGACATTGCAATCCAACCTGGTTGCGGCGGTCAACATCCTCTGTGGAGCTGCGGGGATGGAATCGCCGCCGCGGGTGATCCTGGCGGGCTCGATGGAGGAGTCGGATCCCAAGATCGACGGGGTGCCGTCTTCGCCGTATGCGGCGGCCAAATCGGCTGCGACGGCCTATGCACGGATGTTTGCGGATCTGTACCGGCTGCCGGTGACCATCGCGCGCATATTTATGGTGTACGGTCCGGACCAGCCGGACGAGCGCAAGCTGGTGCCGTATGTGATCGGGTCGCTGTTGGCCGGGCGTGCGCCGAGCCTGACGAGTGGGGCGCGGGCGGTGGATTGGATCTACATCGACGATGTAGTGGCGGGGCTGTTGGCGATGGCGCTGGCCGGGGGGGAGGGCGCCTTGCGGGGGAGTCAGGTCGACCTCGGGACCGGCAGGATGACCACGGTGCGTGAGGTGGTTGAAAGGCTTTCAGGCATTGCGGAAGCCGTGGTAGAGCCCACGTTTGGGTCGCTGGCTGACCGTGCGCGGGAGCAGGAGTGCGCGGCGGACACGGCGCGGACCGAGGCATTGATTGGATGGAGTTCCCGTGTTTCTTTAGGGGACGGACTGCGGCGCACCTTCGAATGGTATCGGGCCGGGGGTGCTTGAGGGATGGCGCATGGGCCCTGGTGAGGGGACCACTGCATGGTTGGGTGGCTCAAGGCTATCCGAAAAGGAGAATAGCGAAGCAAGATCGGGGGCGGGGACGTTATCGGTCTCGGAGTCGAGGGGATTTCGATTTCGATCCCGATTTCGATTTCGATTTCGACAATGATCGGACGGATCGGCAACCATTGCCTGCGGGCGACGCCTGATCGAGCGTGCCTTTTTCGGACAGATGCTGGGCCAGGATGGGAGGAAAGTTGATGTTTGGATGGGAGCGTAGGTTGATCGAGATTGTGGGGATCTTTCTTCTCTGTGTGTGCAGCGCCTGCTCCGAAGAGAAGCCGACGGCCGCCCAGGCGGTTGGATCTGGGTCGGTTTCCGGTCTGGAGGCGAGTGGGGGGCGTTCGGGGCTGGCTGGATTTGTCGGGAGCCATGCGCGCTTGGTCTGGACGCAGCAGGTGGACGAGTCGGGTGACGATCCTTTTGTTGTTGGCGACGGCCATCGCCTGATGGGGCTCGACACGGCCGATGGGCGTGGGGAGCGGCCGCTGTTGGCCTCGACGGGCAATTTTCACAAGCCGCTGCTGACGACGGACGGCTCGCGTGTGGTCTTTTCGAATCGGGGCGAGGGGACGGTCTGGGTGGTGGACTGGACCGGGACCGGTTTGCGCAAGGTAGCGGAGGGGTATCTCGCTTCGGACATCTGGCGTGATCCGGCGACGGATCGGGAGTGGGTCTATGCCTTGGCCATGCCGGTGGAGGGGGATGCCGTATCGGGCGGACCTGTCGTGCGTTTCCCGTTGGACGGACCGTTTGAGCGGGTGGTGATTTGGGATCAATCGCAGGTGAGCCTGAACAACATCCAATCCTCGGCCGACGGCATCCGGTTTTCGGGTCAGTTCCCGTGGCCGTACGCGGGGATTGCGAACATTGAGAAGCAGGCGGCCAAGAGTCTGGGGCGTGGGTGTTGGACCTCGATGTGTCCGGACAACAGTTATCGGATGTGGGTGTTTGACGGACCGCACCGCAATTTACTGATATGGGAGTTTGGCGCCGGCCGTCCGAAGAAGATCAACATCAGCGAGGTGGCGGGTGAGGGTGTGTACGAGGTGTATCATCCGCGGTGGAGCAATCACCCGCGGTACATGGTGATGACGGGTCCGTACAAGGTCGGCGACGACCGGATCCGGATCTTCAGCGGCGGCACGGAGGTCGAGGTTTACGTGGCGCGCTTTGACGATGGCTTTGCTGGGATCGAGTCCTCGCTCCGGGTCACGACGAACACCCGCGCGGATTATTTTCCCGATTTATGGGTTGCTTCCGCCGCGGGGATGGAAGCGCCGCGCGGGGTGAATGATGCGGCGGTGGCTGGGGGGGCGCACTGGCCGGCGGTGCGGGATGGGATGGTCTATATCTGGGAGGACGGGTCGAAACCGAACCTGATTCCCGGGCGGGGTGGCTTGGGTGCGGGCGCGCTGCCGGAGCCGCGGGGGAGCGCTATTTTCGGGCGATTTTTCGAGATGCAGCCGCGCGACGGTCTGTTTGAGGCGGCAGCGGAGGGCCTTGGCGGGCTGTGGGGTTCGGGGGCCGGTGGGATGAGCTGGGAGGCATGGTGGACGCCGGCGGTGGATGGCGGGCTCGGGGAGGAGGTGACCCAGCGTTGGTTCTGGCGGATGCTGGACGCGGACCAGGGCATGCTGATGGGGCTGGCGCAGACGGGAGACGGGGTGCGTGCGGTGATGAGTCAGGGCGGGGATGCGGAGATCCTGAGTCTGGCGTTTCCGGTGCCCGACATGGCTTCGGCGCATCACCTGATGTGGACTCTCGATGTGGAAACCGGGAGATGGCTTGCGTATCTGGACGGCGCTCGGGTTGCAGAGGCCGCGTTTGAGGAACGGTTCCGGCTGGAGTCGTGGCATCCGGTGCGTTGGATCTTCGGCGATGGAGGGTTGGACGTGGCCGGGGGGCCGACCGGTTGGCATGGGCGCCTGGAGGGTGTGGCGGTCTATTCTCGTGCGCTATTGCCGCTGGAGGTTTCGGAGCAGGCTGCCGCGGCTCGGACCAGGGCGGCGGAGCGGGTGC
>CALLYA010000484.1 GCA_937875495.1 uncultured Verrucomicrobiota bacterium | reverse complement strand
CCGCGCCTCTGCGCCTCTGCGCGAGGCTCTCCGGATCCGGATGGGGAGGTCACGGCATGTCGCTGGCCTCAACCTTTTCGCCTTTCAGCATTAGGTCAGCCCGGTTATGATGGCAGGTAAATTCCAACCCGATCACTCACCAGAGCGTGTTCCCCATGAAAACCCTCCACCTCCGCAACGGACTGCCCACCATCGCGGTTCTTCTGATGTCCATGTCGCTTGTGTTCTGTCCCCAGGCGCATTCGTCTCCCCCGGACACCAGCCAATGGACCCTTTGGTATGAGACCCCGGCCGAGCAGTGGACCGATGCGCTGCCCGTCGGCAACGGACGCCTCGGCGCGATGGTCTTCGGACGTGCACTCAAAGAGCGCATTCAGCTCAATGAGGACACCATCTGGGCAGGCCCTCCCGTCCCTACCGATGTCCCCGGTGCACGCCAGGCTGTCGATCAAGCGCGCAAACTGATCTTTGCCGGTCAATACAAAGAGGCAGAGGCGCTGGTGCAGTCCGAAGCGATGGGAACACGCATCGCTCCAAGGAGTCATCAGACACTGGGCGATCTCCAAATCGAAACTGTGACCCCTACCCCCGTCGAGCCGACCGGATACCTGCGCTGGCTCGATCTCGACACCGCCCTCGCAGTCACCACGTACGCCCTGAACAACACTCGCTTCACCCGAACCGTCTTCTCCTCCGCGCCCGATCAGGTCCTGGTGGTCCACATCGCCGCAGACCGACCCGAGGCAGTCTCCATTCGCGTCTCCCTCAGCCGCCCGGCCGATGCCGAGGTGACCTTGCAGGACGCTCACATCATCAACATGTCAGGTCAGGCCCAGCAGACCCTCGGCGTCGGCCAGAACATTCGTAAAGAACATCACGGGGTGCGGTTCCATACCCAACTTCAGGCATTCACCGATGCAGGTCGCATCCACGCAGAGGCAGATGCCATCACCATCGAGAACGCCAACAGCGTGACACTGATCCTCGCCGCCGCTACCGATTACAACCACGCCCAGCCGGAAGAACCGCTACAGCAAAATCTTGAAGCCGTCTGCGCAGAGGTCGTCGCCAAGGCACGGATCAAGCCGCTGCATCAGTTGCTCAGAGACCATCGGACCGAGCACCAACGCCTGTTCCGCCGGATGGATCTCGATCTCGGGGCGCCCCCCATCAATCTCCCGATCGATACCCGCCTGGTCGAATTCCAACGCAGGGGCGGTGACCCGCAACTCGCCGCTCTCTATGTGCAGTACGGACGCTACCTCCTGATCAGTTCCTCCCGCCCTGGAAGCCTTCCCGCCAACCTTCAGGGCCTCTGGAATGAGAACCTGGTCGCCCCCTGGAACGCGGACTATCACACCAATATCAATGTTCAGATGAACTATTGGCCCGCCGAGATCGCCAATCTCGCCGAATGCCATGAGCCGTTCTTCCAGTTCGTGGAACGATTGGTCGAACGCGGCCAAACAACCGCACGCACCATGTACGATTGCCGCGGCACAACATGGGGGCACACCACCGACGCATGGCTCTTCACCACCGTTTTCGGCGACATCCAATACGGGATGTGGCCCATGGCCGCCGGCTGGTGCGTTCAGCACCTCATGGAACACTACCGGTTCAACATGGATCCCGAATTCCTGCGCACCCGCGCCTATCCAGCACTTCGCCAGGCTGCGCTCTTCTACCTCGACTGGCTCGTCACACATCCCGAAACCGGCCTGCTCGTCTCGGGTCCGTCCACCTCCCCCGAAAACCGCTTCCGCTTGCCGGACGGCGATACGGCTTGCCTTGGCATGGGCAATGCCATGGACCAGGAGATTATTTGGGAGACCTTCACTGCCTGCCTCGAAGCCGCGGACCGACTCGGCATTGAGGACGACTTCACCCGCGAGGTCCACGCCGCTCTCGAACAACTCGCCCAACCCACCATCGGAAACGACGGCCGGTTGATGGAGTGGAACGAGGAATTCAGCGAACCGGAACCCCAACACCGGCACATCTCACACCTCTACGGACTGCACCCGAGCTTTCAAATCACCGAATCAAATACACCGGAGCTCTTTGAAGCCGCAAAGAAAACGCTCGAAGCCCGCGGCGACGCTGCCACCGGCTGGTCCATGGGCTGGAAGATCAATTTCTGGGCACGCCTCAAAAACGGCGAACGCGCGCACAACATCTTCAAAAACCTCATGCGCCTCGTCTACTCCGCGAAGACCAACTACCAGGCCGGTGGTGGAGTCTACGCGAACCTGTTCTGTGCTCACCCACCCTTCCAAATCGACGGCAACTTCGGTGGCGCAGCCGGAATTCTCGAAATGCTGATCCAGAGCCACGATCAAGGGATCGAACTCCTCCCAGCCCTCCCCACCGCTTGGTCCAACGGCGCCCTTCGCGGAGTTCGAGCACGCGGCGGCTTCGAACTCGATTTCGAGTGGAAGGCCGGCAAACTCGAGAGCGTTCAGGTGAAGTCACTCCATGGCGGCACCTGTCGGCTTCGATCCGGCACCCATCAGACATCGATGGAGACCGAACCCGGGCAGACCCTGACCCTCGGACCCGACCTGGCTCCGATTTAATACCCCTCTCCCCCATCACCAAGCCAGAGCCCGCCCGAAAAGGCCAAGGGCAAAGCAAGACAGGAATTCCCTCGATTCCCTCGATTCCCTCGATTAACTCGACCCCGATCCCGACCCCGACCCCGATCCCGACCCCGATCCCGACCCCGATCCCGATTTCGATTTCGATCCCGATTCCGATTCCGACAATGATCCGACCGATCCGACCGATCCGACCGATCCGACCGATCGGCAACCATTGCCTAGAGGCGACGCATGAAGGAGCGCGCCTTTTCGAACGGCCTCTAGCCCAGGTCGAAAACGCCACCGCGCCCTCTGCGCGAGGCCTCCGGATGGGAATGGGGAGGTTAGGCTGCGAAAATGGTGCCTTTTCGGACAGCCTCTGGCTGCCCCTGGCCCATTCGCTGCCCTGTGGGATGAAGATGAAATCTTTTGGGTCCGATTTCGTTGGGAGAAGGTACCAAACGGACACCTCCCCCAGACCGCAGCACTCTCCCCTACCTTATACGGACCCATGCGCCTTACCATTAATCGAATCATTCCGATCCGAATCGCCCTGCTCATCGGTACGATCGCCAATGCCGTCGTCGGCCACGCCGCCGTCGTGATCAACGAGATCCATTATCACGACGCAGACACCCCGTTCGATGAGTTCATCGAGTTGCACAATCCCGGAAGCACCGTGGAAGACCTGTCGGGGGCAGAGTTTTCCTCCGGCATCCGGTTCATTTTCCCCGACGGCACCCTGCTGGAGCCCGGCGCGTTCCTGATCCTTGCACAACAGCCCGAATCCCCGCGCTGGCAGGATTTCGAGGTTCCCATCCACGGTCCCTGGTCCGGTAACCTGAGCGACAGCAGCGACGAACTCGTCCTCCGCGCCCGCAACAACCGGGTCATCGAGAGCGTGGCCTATACCGACTACCGGCCATGGCCGGCAGGACCCGATGGCTACGGATCGAGCCTGGAGCGAATCAGCCCCACCCTACCTGCCAACGATTTCCATTCCTGGCTCGCTTCCGAAGTCGACAGCGGCACCCCCGGAGCCGAAAACTCAGTCATCGGCTTTCCCGCTTGGCCACGTCTGCTCTCCATCTCGGCCGACGCCGCCTTCCCTGAACCAGATCAGCCCTTCAACATCAGCGCGGTCCTCGATTTTCCAATCAATGTCCAGCAAGTCAGCCTCCGATGGCAGGCGTCGGAACTGTTCCCGGCCAATGCCGGACAGACCGGCGGCGTCTACTTCGTGCGCGCTGATGATGATTGGCGCTTCTTTCGCGGACGCTCCAATCCCGGATGGGACTGGTACCAACAGTCGTTCAACGATGACGCGTGGGAGGTGGGTCCGGGCGGGTTCGGCTTCGGCGATGATGACGACAATACCGAGCTCCATGACATGGAGGGTCAATATTTGGCCGTTTTCATCCGAAAGAGCTTCCAGGTCGAAAATCCCACCGCAATCAAACAACTCATTCTCCGGGCGGACTACGACGACGGTTTCGCCGCCTACCTCAACGGCGAGCCCATCGCCAACGCCAATCTTCCCCTGTTCCACTCGTGGGACGGCCGTGCCAACGGAAATCATGAGGCCGGCAACCCAGAGGATTTCGAACTCCCCACTACCGCTCTGCGAGTCGGTACCAACGTGCTTGCCATCCAGATTCACAATGTGCACCTGGGTAGCAGCGACTTCTCAGCTATCTTCGACCTTTTGGGTACGATCCAAGCCACCAGCGACGATTTTGACACGAGTCTCCACGAAGAGGTCATGGAAGCTGTCCCCAGCCCCGCCGGCATGGCACGCTACACCCTTTCCATGCCGGCCTTCCCCGCAGGGACCGTTCTTCGCACCGCCGTCAAGGTCCTGTTCACCGACGGTTCGACGATTCAATTGCCGCATTTCAGGGAGCCACGTCCCGTCGAGTCCATCCTCGTGCCACCGGATTACATGGAGTCACGGACCAAGCAGATCTACCTCTCCATCAATTTTCTGAGCCATGTCGTCGAACCCTACCACCGGATCAGTTGCGCGGTGATCTACGAGCCGGAAAGCGATCAACCACAGTTCTTCGACGCCGTCCGTATTCTGTTTTCTCGCAATGGCCAGAAACTCAAGTTCATCAAGAATGAAGAGTACCAGGGCAACCGCACCCTCAATGTGACCACCGCAAGCCCGACCAGTGGCACCACCTCCGGCCATCGATCCGGTCACTACGAACATCTTGCCTTCGGACTCTTCCGCGAGGCCGGTGTCCTGGCGCCCGCCGCGGAGTATTGCCGCGTTTACAATTACAATTATGTCAGTCGAGCTTTCGACCTCACCCTGAACTGCGTGATCCAGCAGCCGAATGAGCGCTTTCTGGATATGAACGGACTCGATTCCAACGCCAATATCTTCAAGTACACCTACCAGGGACACACCAACCAGACCAACCCGCACTTGGGACTGAGCAGCATGTATCAGTTCCTGAGCAATCTCTACACCAGTAGCTCCAGATCCGCCGCAAACCGCGCGTTCCTGAGGGATAACTTAGACATCAACAACACGCTCAAGTACATGGTGCTGAGCATATACCTCACCAACTGGGACGGCTTTCACAACAATTTCTTCCTCTACGAGCCGACCAGCCCCAACGAGCGCTGGTTGCTCGTTCCGTGGGACATGGATAAAACCTTCGGCTATACCGACGGCAATTCGATGTTTACAGAGATGCCGCTCGATTTCGGCCTGACCGGTCAATCTTGGGGCGTATCGCGAGAGCCTGGTGTTGTCTCCAGGGCATTCTGCCTCGATCCGGAGCTCTATCGCGATTTTTGCATCACCCTCAAACGCGAAATCATGCAAGGCCAACTCCGCCGGGACCGTGTCCGCCAGCTCGCCAACAATACCGAAGCCCTGCTGCTCGAGGAATGGGACCTCATGCAATCCCAATTCAACCTTCTCGGCAACGTCGAATGGGAAATCCAAGACAGCTACAACGCCATCCGAACCTATATCGATCGTCGAGACGAGTTCCTCCGCCAAACCCTGGCGAACTACCCCATAAGCGAAGGCAATATCCTCACCCTCTGGTAAGATGACGCCTCCGGCCCAGCAGAGGGCGCGGTGGCGTTTCGATCTGGCCATGGGGGTGGGTAAAGTCAATGCCCTGATCCAAACCACCCTTGAGAGGGGCCGCTGCCTGCTGTCCAAGGCAGTTGCAAAACGTAGATGCAACATTTCTGCATTCCCTATCTTCCCTCTGCGCCTCTGCGCCTCTGCGCGAGTCCTCCCCATCCTGCTCCGATGGAGTCGCCACCCTCCCAACACCCAGCCGCTGCAATGCGAACCTCCGGCCTCCGCCTGAGGCTCCGGCCGCAGGCCAGACTCTCGCTTGACTCCAGCCTATCCACAGCGTTACAACCTTCTTCGCAGTGTCGGCCATCCATGGACCTGTTCCATTGCCATCGCCGACGCCGGCCCCATTCAGGCTGCCATTCCACTCAATAACCAATCAATCACTCTAAGGGATCCTCATGAATCGAAATCATTGTCTGATGGCCCTGGCCATCGCGGCCCTCACCCTGAGCGCGGTCACCCCTCGGGTCCATGCCGCCAAGAAGGTGCTCTATTTCACCAAGTCCTCCGGTTTTGAACACAGCGTTGTCGCCCGCCAAGGCGATCGCATGGCGCATAGCGAGCGCATCATGGCCGAGATCTGCGCCGGCAAGCAGGTTGAACTCACGATCACCAAAGACGGCAGCTATCTGACCCCTGACCGGCTCCGGGAATTCGACACCATCGTCTTCTACACCACCGGCAACCTGTTGGAGCCCGGCACGGATAAACACCCTGCCATGTCGCAGGAAGCCCTCGATGCCCTGTTCGCTTATGTGAAGGATGGAGGCGGATTCATGGCGATCCATGCCGGCACCGACACCTTGCGCTCCGAGCCGGCCTCGGAATATACGAAGATGGTCGGCGGCACCTTCCGTACCCACGGCGCTCAGGAAGTCGCTACCGTTAAAGTCGTCGACCCCAACTTCCCCGCAATGAAAGGGCTGCCGGTCGAATTCGCCTTTCAGGAGGAGTGGTACCTCCACCAACAGATCAACCTCGGCAAGGACATGCGCGTGCTGATGCTGCTCGATTGCCCGAACATGAAACAGGACATGTATAAGGAGCTGCCGCCCCAGCCGATGACCTGGTGCAGCAACTACGGCGACGGTCGCGTCTTCGTGACCGGGATCGGCCATAGGGAAGACGTCTGGGAAGCACCCTGGTTCAAGGGGATGCTGGATAAGGCATTCGATTGGACCTTCGGTGACGTCGATGGCGACGCCTCGCCGAACTTCGAGAAATTCTTGAAGTAGCACCCGGCACATGCCAACAGGCGCGAGTCTCCGATGGAGGCCCGCGCCTGTTGCTTTTGATCACTCCGGTTTCGGGACCGATGCACAGGCCGAATCCACCTGAACATCGGTCCCTATCGCCCTCAGTCCTCTACCACTATGCGGTAGTCCCCGCTGCCGACCTCGACCTGGATCCGATCGGCGTCCTCGCCAATCACTCGCATGCCCTTCGCATCATTCAACGGCGTGGAACCTACCACAACGGCATCGACCGAGGGCGCAGGAATCCAGAGGGTCGCACGCGTATTGGCGGGGATCACAATCTCCCAGGTCCACCGCCCATCAGACCTGCGCCAGTTGCTCACGATCCTGCCATACGGCGACACATGGTCAGCCTCGACCCAATCAAGACCCGGTACCGGGCATGGCCGCATGATGATGTGCTTATACCCAGGCTCCTCCGGATCTGGCGCAATCCCCGCCAATGACTCGTTCATCCATGTGATGAGGTCGCCGACTAGCATCACATGGTTGTGACTGTTCATCGCCGGATCGGCCGTGTTACCGTTCCATAGCTCCCAGATCGTCGTGGCGCCCTGCTCGATCATGTATCCCCAGCTCGGATAATCGACCTGCGTCGCAATCCGATAGCCCAAATCAGGACGCCCGCCCGCCGTGAGTACCCGCATCAACCACTGCGCCCCGATCAGACCGGTGCCGATATGCCCGCGACTCTCGTCCTCAATCTTCCTCACCAGGCGCTCAAAAACCCGCTTCTCCGCGCCGTCCGGGACCAGGCCGAACGCCAACGGCAATACGCTCGAGGTCTGGGAGCCGTTGTCGTAGTGGTCACCCTTGAAGTATTTCGCATTGAACGCGGCACGCATGATATCCGCGCGCTGAGCGAACTCCTCAGCGTCGCGCTCCAGCCCGAGCATTTCCGCATAGCGCTGCATCAGCCCAAGGTCATAGAGGTAGTATGCAGTGCCGATCAACTCGCCAGAGGTCTTGCGCAGCGGATCCTGCGAGTGAATCAACTCCGGCGACTCCGGCGGGACACACCAGTCGCCATATTGATCGCGCGGCATGAGGTCGTCGACAATGTACTTGGACATGTAGTCGATCCAGAGCTTCATCGCCGCGTACCTGCGCTCGATCACGCCGACATCGCCGTAATGCACATAGAGCATCCACGGAATCACAATGTGCGAGCTGGGCCAAGTCACATTGTCGGAATAGATCGGCCAGTATGACGGCGCCACATCGGGCACGCTCCCCTCCTCCGTCTGCGCGTCGGCAATGTCATCCAGCCACTTGTTGTAAAACCCACCCACATCGTAAAGGTAGCTCTCTCCGGTCGATTCCGCCGACCGATCGCCCAGCCAGCCCTGGCGCTCGTCCCGTTGTGGACAGTCCGTCGGAATGCTTCGGTAATTCCCGCGTACCCCCCAACGAACATTCTGATAGATCCGGTTTAACAGCTCGCTCGAACTCGCAAATGTCCCCGCCGGTCGCATGTCGTCATGCACCACGCGCCCTTCAATCGCTTCCAGTTCGGGCTCACCCGGATATCCCGTGACCTCCACAAACCGGAACCCGTGGTACGTGAACCGCGGTTCCCAAACCTCCCGGCCGTCTCCCCTTAGATGGTAAATATCCGTCACGAGCGCACCGCGGATGTTATCGAGATAGAGCAGGCCGTCGTCGCCCAGCACCTCGGCGTGCCGCAGACGCACCGTCACTCCGGCAGGACCCGACACCCGCAGCCGACACCAGCCGACCATGTTCTGTCCCATATCAAAGATATAGACCCCAGGCCGCGGCTCGGTCCGGCCAATCGGGCGGATCGTCTCCACAACACGAATCGGCTCCGCCGTCTGGTTGCGCAGAGCACCCTCGGGCGCCGGCATCTGTCGGGCAGCCCCCCAACCGGTCTCGTCGAATCCAGTCGCGCTCCAGCCCGGCATTTCCCGCCGTGCGTCGTAAGCCTCACCGTCGTACTCGTTGTTCTCCCGGATCGGCCCCTCATCAGTCACCTTCCAAGAGGTATCGCTTACCAGACTCGCAACCGAGCCGTCGGTATACTCCATGCGTAGATGGAACAACATCTGCGGATAGCCGTAAGTCCTCGTCTCCATCGGCTCCATGATGCGCGGCGCCAGAAACCGACCGTTCCCTAGAATCACACCCACGGCATTCTCGCCGGGCCGCACCCGGTCGGTCACGTCATAGGTAACGTAAAACACCCGCTTCGGATACTCGGTCAGCCCCGGTGACAATACCGCATCCGAAACCTTGTCCCCGTTCAAATACAACTCCGAAAGCCCCAGCCCACTCAAATACACCACAGCACGCTTCAACTCCGGCTGGACCTCGAAGCTCCTGCGCACGTGCCGGGCCGGCAACTGGATCGCGGCAGCTCCGATCACCACATCACCCCACGGACCCATCCCGTTTTCACCGAGTACCACGCACGCACGCCAATCCCCGCCCTTCGAGGCGTCAACCGCGCCGACCCAGTCATCCCCTGGCGCAGAACTGCCCAACCAGGACTCGTCCGAACCAAGGATCAGGCGCGTGCCATCCGATTGGGTGGCCTCCAGGCGGACCATCAGCCCCGCTGGATTCGGTCCGTCACCGACATTCTCGACTTCCACCGCCACGAGATTGGCGCCTGATCGCAGCAGAGGCCCAATCTCAAAGCGATTGCCGACCTTGAAGTTCGTCCCCTTTCCCACTTCCTCGCCATTGACCCAAACCGTATAGAAGTTGTCCGCCGCAACAACAATCGCCGCTGATTCCACCGCCCGATCAAGCTCGAAGGACTTGCGGAAAGCACGCTTTCCGATCGGAGCGGATTGCTCCGGGGTCCCCTCCGGCAGCCAGATCCAGGAGGCATCCAGCTTTTGGGGTTCAGCACTCTCCGGTCCCGGAAGCCCAATCCATTCAGCCCCCCACTCGTCCGACCGGAGAATGCCCATGCTCCAATACGCCGGATCGCTCCAAGCAGAAACCGAACCGTCGTGGTCCCACACCCGCACCCGCCAGAAACACTCCTGATGGGATTGCAGCGGCCGCCCGCCATAGAGTACGTGGATCGAATCCGAGGAGGCGACCTTCCCGGAATCCCACCGATCCGCTCCGCCCGCAGCAAGGAGCTCAATCGCAGACGCAACCTGCACCTGGAACGCGGTCTGAACCTGCCCAGGCTGGTCTGAATCAAGGACCCAGCTCAAACGCGGCTGGAGTACGTCAATCCCAAGGGGGTCCACCCGATATTCACAACGCAGAAAGCGAACGATCAGGTCGCTTTGCGCTCGAGCTTCAGGCGCGGCCAGCGCACAGAGCAGCGCCGGTAAAAGTATCAACCGATGCATCGCAGTCAGTCCTTTCATGCTTGCACACACCATTTCAGCAACCCAAAGGCAAGTGCTTCCCAACACCCCCGCAGGGGCTTGGAACTCCAATGATCCTCAACCAAACCCACCACCGCATCCCTCCAATCCAAACCTCAGCTGAGGAAGGATCCCAACCGCAAATGCTACCGGAAACCCAGAAACGAAGCCAGTAGAGAAATCCCACCCGAAAAGCCGCACTCCTTCCCGCGTCCCATCGATACCGATACCGATACCGATACCGACCCCGGCAGCGCCAGCCCCGGCAGCGCCACCCCCGGCAGCGCCACCCCCGGCAGCGC
>CALLYA010000483.1 GCA_937875495.1 uncultured Verrucomicrobiota bacterium | reverse complement strand
CAGTTTTGCCATTCTTTTCTGAAGACCACATTACCGACAGAGTTCACAGAGAGATTCGGAGAGTGGGGAATGCCGAAACGTTGGAGCTGGTTTTGCAACTGCCTTTGTCAGTGGAAAATGGATAGGCCCAGATTCTCCAAATAGTGGTTTGGATCATGGCTTTGGCCATACCCACCCCCATCGCCAAGTCGAAAACGCCACCGCGTCCCCTGCGTCCTCTGCGGGAGGCTCTCCGGATGGGGTTGGGGAGGACTCGCGCAGAGGGGTTTGGCTATGTGCGAATTTATTGAAGTGGTTGGGAATGCGGTGGGTGAAGGGTATTTTGTCGCTTACTTTTTGGACAGGGGGGTGAATTTGGGGATGGGGGTGTGAACGTCTCTCGGGTTGTCTGCAACTCGGCCAATAACAAACTGAATAGGCACTTTTCGGCACTATTCGGCAAAAATTTGGTTGAGTCTGGTCATTCGACCGTGTATGTCAGGGTTGAACAATCGAGTGGAGCAGGGAGTTGGAACATGAAAGGCCGAGCGGATGGAAGAGCGCTGGCTGACAGTGGATGAGATCTGCAAGTACCTCCAGGTGAGCAATGAAACGGTCTACAAATGGATCGATCGCCGTGGCATGCCCGGCCATCGGGTAGGCCGGCGCTGGATGTTCAAGCAGGACGAGGTCGATGATTGGATCCGCTCGGGAGGTTCGGCAGAGCCTCCCACCAAGTCGGACGATCGATAGGGATGATCATGGCGGATACTTTTACTGATAGGCTCATGGATGCACTTAGGCAGGTCGATGCCCTTTACTTCAGGCTTGTGCTGTTGGTGGGGCCTTCTGGTGTCGGCAAGACAGGTGTGCTGAGGAATCTGGCCGAGGAGCACCACACCTCAGTCATCAATGTCAACCTGGTCCTGGCACGTGGGCTTTTGGAGTTGTCGCCCAAGCAAAGGCTGTTACGATTGCCGGAACTCTTTGCACAGATTGCGAAGGATGCCTCTCATCCTTTGCTCCTGGATAATCTGGAAATTCTGTTCGACAAAGACCTCAAACAGGACCCTCTCAGGCTTCTGCAGGGTTTATCGAGAAACCAAGCAGTCGTGGCTGCCTGGAGTGGCATTTTCAGGGAAGGCAGGCTCACATACGGGGAACCGACCCACCCGGAATATCGAAGCTATGGCTCCCCAGATGCGTTGGTAGTACCCATGAATAGCACGGTCGAAGACGATTGGGATAGCAGTCAACAAGAATAGATAGGCAGGCCCTGCATGAAATATGGAGATCTCATCCAATTCGACCCAATCGAGACGGTCGTTCAACTTCGCGATTCAGAGCTCGAATTAAACGCCGAACGTTTGGTGAACACCTATGTCATTTCCGAGGAAATGGCCGAACGGCTCACCCAGCTTGTCATTCCTCAGATGCAGTTCGACCAACCGGTCGACAACAAAGGCCTGCTGGTCGTCGGTAACTACGGCACCGGTAAGTCGCACTTGATGTCGGTGGTCTCCAGCCTTGCCGCAGACGCCTCCCTGCTGGAAGGGCTGAAGAACGCCGGTGTCCGCGACGCAGCCTCTCAGATCGCCGGACGCTTCAAGGTCATCCGTACCGAGATCGGAGCTACCACCATGTCCCTGCGCGACATCCTGGTGGCCGAACTGGAAGAGCATCTCGAAAAACTCGGCGTGGAGTATGTGTTCCCCGAAGCCGGGACCATTACCAGCCACAAGCGGGCCTTCGAAGACATGATGGCCAAGTTCGGCGAGGTCTTCCCCGAACACGGCCTGCTGCTGGTGGTCGACGAGCTGCTCGACTACCTGCGCACCCGCAAGGACCAGGAGCTGATCCTCGACCTCAACTTCCTCCGCGAGGTCGGCGAGGTCTGCAAGGATCTGCGTTTCCGCTTTATTGCCGGTGTCCAGGAGGCCATTTTTGACAGTCCTCGCTTCGGATTTGTCTCCGATAGTATTCGTCGGGTGAAGGATCGCTTCGAGCAGATCCTCATTGCCCGCAGCGACGTGAAATTCGTCGTGGCCGAGCGTCTGCTCAAGAAGACCACCGAGCAACAGGCCAAGATCCGCGACTACCTGATGCCTTTTGCCAAATTCTACGGCGGGCTCAATGAGCGCATGGACGAGTTTGTCCGGCTCTTCCCGGTGCATCCCGATTACATCGACACCTTCGAGCGGGTCACCGTGGTGGAAAAGCGCGAGGTGCTCAAGACCCTGTCCAACGTCATGAAATCAATTCTGAAGATTGACGTTCCGCAACTGGAATCGTCCCTCGCCCCTAGCCCCTCGCCCCTGGCAAGCAACCCACCAGGGTTGATTGCCTTCGACAGCTATTGGGGTACCCTCAAGCAGAACGCTTCGTTCCGCGCCATTCCCGAAATCCGGGCAGTCATTGATTGCAGCCAGGTTCTGGAATCCCGCATCGAGAACGCCATCACCCGCAAACAATACAAGCCGATGGCGCTACGCCTGATCCATGCTCTGTCCGTCCACCGCCTTACCACTGGCGACATCTATGCCCCCATGGGCGCATCCGCCGAGGAACTGCGCGACCGTCTCTGCCTGTTTGATCCGCTGATCGCCGAGCTGGGTAGCGACGAACCCGACAAGGATCTCCAGACCCATGTGGAAACGGTCCTGCGCGAGATCCACAAGACAGTCAGCGGCCAGTTCATCTCCTTCAATGCCGACAACCGCCAGTTCTACCTCGATCTGAAGAAGACCGACGACTTCGACGCCCTGATCGACAAGCGGGCCGAGAGCCTGGGCCAGGCTCAGCTCGACCGCTTCTACTACGAGGCGCTCAAGCGGGTCATGGAGTGCCAGGACGCCACCTACGTCACCGGCTACAAAATCTGGCAGCACGAACTGGTCTGGCAGGAGCACAAGGCAGCCCGCTCCGGCTACCTCTTTTTCGGGGCACCGAACGAGCGTTCCACCGCCGTGCCGCAGCGGGACTTTTACCTCTACTTCATCCAGCCCAACGATCCGCCGCGCTTCAAGGATGACAAGGTCAACGACGAGGTCTTCTTCCGCCTGAAAGGCACCGACGAGGAATTCCAGACTGCGCTGAAGAGCTATGCGGCCGCACTGGATCTTGCAGCCACCTCATCGGGCCATGCCAAGGCCACCTATGAATCGAAGGCCAACGGTTTCCTGAAGAAGCTGGTCCAGTGGCTGCAGAAGCACATGAGCGATGCCTTCGAGGTCACCTATCAGGGCCGCGCCAAGTCGATGACCGAATGGGCCAAGGGCAAATCCATCCGCGACCTGTCGGGTCTGTCGCCTCACGAGACTATCAACTTCCGCGACTTGGTGAACACCATCGCCGGTGTCTGCCTGGCACCGAACTTCGAGAACCAGGCCCCGGACTATCCGTTCTTCTCGGTCCTGATCACCGGCAACAACCGCGCCCAGGCCGCGCAGGATGCCCTGCGGGCCATCGCCGGGCAGAACCGAACCAAGCAGGCCACCGCCGTGCTGGACGCCCTGGAGCTGCTCGACGGCGAGAAGATCGATCCCTACAAATCGAAGTACACCAAATTCATCCTCGATGCCGTCAAGGCCAAGGGCCACGGTCAGGTGGTCAACCGCAGCGAGATCATTCAGGACGATCACGGGCTGGAATACATGAACCCCGGCGGTGGTCGACTTGAGCCGGAATGGGTGGCGGTCATCCTGGCTTCGCTGGTCTACTCCGGCGACATCGTGCTCGCCATTCCGGGCAAAAAGTTTGACGCCACCGGACTACAGCAGCTTGCCGCGACCGGCATGGACGAGCTGGTCCGCTTCAAGCACCTGGAGCAGCCCAAGGAATGGAACCTGCCCGCGCTCAAAGCGCTGTTCGAACTGCTCGGCATGACGCCGGGCATGGCCCAGCTCGTCACCCAGGGCAAGGACGAGCCGGTGCAGAACCTGCAACAAGCGGTGGGCAAGATCGTCAAGCGCATCGTCATGACCCAGCAGACCCTGCGCGAGGGGCTCTCCTTCTGGGGGAGAAACTTTTTAACCACGAATGCACACGAATTGACACTAATGGAGAATCCAATTTCGTGTTCATTAGTGTCCATTAGTGGTTCTCTTGAGGAGGCTAAAGCATTTTTCGAATCGCTCCAGGCCTACTCCTCGCCGGGCAAGCTGAAGAATTTCCGCTACAGCGCTCCCGAAGTGCTGGCCCACGAAAAAGCGGTAAAAGCTTTGGATGATCTGGATGCTCTGCGGGAATTTGTCATGGACCACAGCCCGACAGCAGCTTGGCTTGCTACGGCGGAAGCCTCTGCAAGCAGGGGCGAGGGATCAGGGGCGAGGGGCGAGTTTGGAGCACAGGGATTGGATGTCTGGGTTGAGCAGGTCAAGAAAACTCGCAAGGAAGTTCTGGACGCTCTAACCTCAGTCCTCAGCACTCAGTCCTCAGATCTCGCGCGAGTATCGTCCGAAGTCGGCGAAAAGCTGAAGAAGCTCAAACGCGATTACATCAACCAATACATCTCGCTCCACGCGCGCGCCCGGCTGGGCGTTAACGACGACAAGCGCAAGGCGGGACTGCTCAACGACCAGCGGCTGCAAACCCTGCTCAAGCTGGCCGGTATCGACCTGATGCCCCGGCAGCAGCTCACCGATTACCAGAACCGCCTGGCCGGGCTGAAGAGCTGCTTCGCACTGACCGAGCAAAACCTCGACGCCTCGCCCATCTGCCCGCATTGCGGGTTCCGGCCTTCGGTGGAAACCGGCGCGGCGGCAGGCTCGCAGATGATCGACCAGATGGACGCCCAGCTCGACGCCATGGTGACGGCCTGGACCTCCACCATCCTCAGCAACCTGGAGGACCCGATCACCCAGGCCAACATGGATCTGCTGAAGATCGACGACCGTGAACCGCTGGAAGCCTTCATCAAGTCGAAGGAACTGCCGGTGCCGCTGGACAGCAACTTTGTCCATGCATTGAAGGAGGTGCTCTCCGGCCTGGTCAAGGTCACCGTCAAGGCGCAGGAGCTGCAACAGGCTCTGCAGGTTACCGACGGCCCGGCCACCCCGGCAGAGATGAAGAAACGCTTTGAGGAGTACATCGATCAGCTCACCAAAGGCAAGGACCCTGCCAAAGTGCGGATCGTCATGGAAGGCTGAACCACGAATGGACACGAATGGACACGAAATTGATAAGCTGATCCAGCAGGGCGAAAGCTTGTCGCTGGAATTCAAGAGCGACCTGAAGTGCCTGCCTGATCGCGACCTGGTGGCCGTGGTCGTTTCTTTGGCCAATACCGATGGCGGCAACCTGTTGCTTGGTGTGGAGGATGATGGCTCGGTTACCGGCTTGCATGCCAACCATCTGAATGTGTCGGGCATTCCTTCGCTGATCGCCAACAAAACCAATCCCGCCATATCTGTTCGCATCGAGCGGTGTGAGTTGCAGGGCAAATCCATCGCCCGTATCTCCGTGCCCAAATCCCGGCAATTGGTTTCAACCTCCGATGGCCTTCTGGTCCGAAGGCGGCTCAAACTTGATGGCACACCTGAAGCTGTACCCTTTTACCCCCATGAGTTTATCCAGCGCCAGTCGTCAATGGGGCTTGTCGATCCCTCTGCCATGATGCTTGAGGAGGTGGAAGCAAGCCAACTCGACCCACTGCAACGGCTGCGCATTCGTAACGCCATTAAGAAATACGGCGGCGAACAATCCCTGCTGGCGCTGGCCGATGACGAACTGGATGGCGCTCTGGGGCTCTGTCGGGAAGGGAACGGCATCAGGCGGCCAACCGTGGCCGGATTGCTGTTGCTGGGAACCGAAAGTCTGTTGCGACAACATCTTCCCGCCTACGAGGTCGCCTTCCAGGTCCTGCAAGCTACAGACGTCAGGGTGAATGAGTTCTTCCGCAAACCACTGCTGGAAACCTTTGAGGAAGTTGAGCTTCTCTTCAAGGCACGAGTCGAGGAAGAAGAGATACAGGTCGGCCTCTTCCGGGTGCCGGTTCCCAACTATGATCGCCGTGCCTTCCGTGAAGCCTTCGTCAACGCCCTGGTACACCGTGACTTCAGCCGTTTGGGAGCCGTGCACGTCAAGATCACAGGCGATGGCCTTTCGATCAGCAATCCCGGCGGATTTGTCGAAGGCGTGACACTGGATAACCTGCTCGTTGCAGACCCCCGTTCCCGTAATCCGCTACTTGCTGACGTGATCAAGCGGATCGGCCTGGCCGAGCGTACAGGGCGCGGGATTGACCGCATCTATGAAGGCATGCTCCGCTACGGTCGACCGGCACCGGATTACTCCATGTCCAATGAGTTTACGGTTTCCATGCAGATGGTCAATGCTGCCGCCGATCTCGATTTTCTCAAGATGGTCGTCGAACAAGAGGACAAGCTGGGTAACATGCCCATTGACTCCCTGATCATCCTCTCCCGCCTGCGTGAGGAGCGCCGCTTGACCACCGGTGACCTCGCCCCATCGGTCCAAAAACCGGAGGCCAGTGTTCGGGCGACACTGGAAAAACTCGTGGAAACCGGATTTCTGGAACCCCACGGCACCGGCAGGGGACGGACCTATACCCTCAGTGCCGCCCTGTACCGTAAAGCAGGAAAAAAATCAGAGTACATCCGCCAGGCCGGGTTTGCTCCCATTCAGCAGGAACAGATGGTGCTTAACTACATCGACAAGCACAGCAGCATAAAACGAGCGGAAGTCATGGATCTGTGCCAACTGAACGGACCACAAGCCTATCGGCTTCTTAAGAAGCTCACTGATAAAGGCTTACTCAAAAAAACAGGAGAGAAGAAGCATGCGGTCTATACACGATAGAACCCACCTATGCACGGTGAGCATTAAGTATATGCACGCGTGTATAGAGCCGTGCATAGCTCGCTTTTACCATTATTCGTGTGGATTCGTGACCATCCGTGGTTCAAAAGGATTGTGAAGATGAAAGAAACCAGTTTGTTCGACTCGCTGCTTGAAGAGCCGCAGAAGCCCTCCGGCCCGGTGACTTGCCTCGGCATGACCTTCGAGAACGATGAGGCCCGCCGCGCCCACCTTACCGAGGAGCTGCACAAGAAGCTGCAGGACCCGGAGTTCCGCAAGATCGAAGGCTTTCCCATCGGCAGCGACGAGGACATCCTGAATCTGAGCGATCCGCCGTACTACACCGCCTGCCCGAACCCGTGGATCGCCGACTTCATCGCCGAGTGGGAGGCGGAAAAGCCGGAACAGCCTGAAGGCTATCACTACCATCGCGAACCTTTTGCTGCCGATGTGAGCGAGGGGAAAAACGACCCAATCTACAACGCGCACTCCTATCACACCAAGGTGCCCCACAAGGCCATTATGCGTTACATCCTCCACTACACGCAGCCGGGGGACATCGTGTTCGACGGCTTCTGTGGAACCGGCATGACAGGTGTGGCCGCGCAAATGTGTGGCGACCGAGAAGTGGTCATGTCTCTCGGCTACCAGGTGAAGTCGGATGGGACCATTTTGCAGGAAGAAATTGATGAGAATGGCAAAAAGGTTTGGAAGCAATTTTCAAAACTGGGCTCTCGTAGGGCCGTATTGAACGACCTTTCGCCAGCGGCAACTTTTATTGCCTACAACTACAACACGCCAGTCGATGTAGCAGCATTTGAGAAAGAGGCTAAACACATTCTTAAAGAGGTCGAGAAAGAGTGCGGTTGGATGTATGAGACGCTCCATACTGATGGAAAAACGAAAGGAAAGATCAACTATACGGTTTGGTCGGATGTCTTCTTGTGCCCAGAATGCACAAAGGAAGTTGTATTCTGGGATGTTGCTGTAGAAAAAGGAAAGGGAATTGTTCACGATAAATTTCCGTGCCCTCATTGCGGGTCTTTACTGCTAAAACGCAGCTTGAAGAGAGCATGGGAGACGGTTTTTGATGAAGCATTCGGCGATACGATTCGGCAAGCTAAGCAAACTCCCGTACTGATAAATTATACGGCAGGTGGGAAAAGGGCTGAAAAAATTCCCGATCCATCAGATATGGCCTTGATCGAAAAAATAAATAACAGCCACATCCCGTATTGGTTTCCTGTTGCAGAACTCCAGGATGGCTTTAACACACGACAACCAAAAGGTTCTCACGGAATCACACATACCCATCATTTTTATACTCGAAGGAACCTCTGGATACTTGCATCGCTATGGTCAAAGGCATCTCCGAAAATGAGATTCGGATTAACTAATTTCCTTTCTCGCAATCTGACAAAGATGAATCGATTTGTTGTGAATAGGCACAATCCAAATGGAAGAATTAATGGTCCGATGACCGGAACCTTGTACATTCCGAGCGAACAAGTCGAGCAAACAGCTACACTGTTGTTTAAAGACAAATGGATCAAACATGGCTGGAATACATGCGGGAATTTGATAACAACCCAAAGCTTTTCAAGCATAGAAGCATCTGTGACTAACTCGCTTGATTATATTTTCATAGACCCACCGTTTGGTGCAAACATTAACTATTCAGAGTTGAACTCTTTGTGGGAGTCTTGGCTTTCAGTTAAAACGGATCAAAAACCTGAAGCAGTTGAAAATGATGTGCAAAATAAGTCTCTGAATGATTATAGAGACTTGATGCTGGGTTGCTTTAGAAAAGCATACGAACTATTAAAACCTGGCCGTTGGATGACTGTTGAGTTTTCAAATACTCGTGCAGCCGTTTGGAATAATATTCAGACATCAATTGCAGATGCCGGATTCATTGTGGCTAATGTTTCTGTTTTAGATAAGAAGCATGGTGGTATTAAGGCAATGGCCTACTCAACAGCCGTCAAACAGGACCTCGTTATCTCAGCCTACAAACCCAATGGCGGCTTTGAAGAGCGCTTTCAGAAAGAGGCGCAAACCGAAGAAGGTGTTTGGGATTTTGTCCGCACACACTTGAAGTATTTGCCGGTCACCAAGCAGCAGGGAGCCTTACTGCAGTTTGTCCCGGAACGTGATCCCCGCATCCTGTTTGACCAAATGGTGGCCTACTACGTCCGCAAGGGTTACCCCGTGCCGATCTCAAGTCAGGAGTTCCAGATCGGGCTGGCGCAGCGTTTCATCGAGCGTGACGGCATGTATTTCCTGCCGGATCAGGTGGCCGAATACGACCGCAAAAAGATGACCTCGGGCGAACTCAAGCAGATGGCCATGTTCGTCTCCGATGAGGCCTCAGCCATCCAGTGGCTCCGCCAGCTCATCAAGGAAAAGCCGCAGACCTTTTCTGATATCAATCCGCAGTTCATGCAGCAGCTCGGTGGCTGGAGCAAGAACGAGGCCCAGCTCGATCTGCGCGAACTGCTGAACCAGAACTTCCTCTGCTACGACGGCAAAGGCCCGGTGCCCGAGCAGATCCATGGCTACCTCTCCACCAACTGGAAAGAGCTGCGCAATCTGCCCAAGGATGACCCGACCCTCGTCGCCAAAGCCCGCGACCGCTGGTATGTGCCCGACCCCAACAAAGCAGGCGACCTGGAGAAGCTGCGCGAGAAGGCGCTGCTCAAGGAGTTCGAGGAATACAAAGAGGTCAAGAAGAAGCTCAAGGTCTTCCGCCTGGAAGCTGTCCGCGCCGGATTCAAGAAAGCCTGGCAGGAACGCGACTACGCCGTCATCGTCGCCGTGGCCGACAAGATCCCCAACAACGTCCTGGAAGAAGATCCCAAGCTGCTCATGTGGTTTGACCAAGCCGTTACTCGGCTTGGTCAAGTGGCGAGTGATGAGTGGTAAGTGGCGAGAAAGGGATAAGTATGCAAGTGAAGAGCTATAAGGATCTGATTGTGTGGCAAAAGTCGATGGATTTAGTGGCAATGGTGTATCAGGTGACCAAGACGTTTCCGAGGGAAGAGCTTTATGGATTAACCAATCAGCTTCGTCGAGCCGCCGTTTCCATCCCATCGAACATTGCCGAAGGTCAGGCTCGGAACTCTACGGCTGAATTCAGGAATTTCCTCTCTATCGCCCGTGGATCACTTGCGGAAGTTGAAACCCAGTTGCTCATTGCCGAGCGGTTGAATTATATCGACTCCGGAAAACTTCGTGAGCTTCTGATTATTCAAACAGAAGTCAACAAGATGACAAACGCGCTGATGAGCAAACTCGCCCCTCGTCACTCGCCCCTAACCACTATGAAAGGAGGGGAATAGTTATGCTCAAACAATTACGAATACAGAACTTCAAAGGCTGGAAGGATACCGGCACCATTCGCCTGGCCCCTATTTCTTTGATCTTCGGCGCAAACAGCTCCGGAAAATCCAGCATTGGTCAGTTCCTGATGATGCTGAAACAAACAGCTGAATCACAGGATCGCAAGGCTATTTTTTATCCAGGTGGTAAAAACAGTGTCGTTCAGCTGGGGTCGTTTCGCGAGATGGTCTATCAAAGGAATCTCGAAAATGAGATCGCCTTTGAATACGAGTGGGAGACATTTCAAAAATTGAAATTCAGGGACACCGTTTCACAGACTAATTTTGTAGCTGATACGATCGATTTTGCTGCAAAGGTAAAAGGCGACAAAGACTCGGATATTTTAAAAATTGAAGAATTAAATTACCACCTAAAGGAAGGTGATGAATCCGTTCTTAAAGTTGGGATGAGCCCATCTGCAAAGAAAGCAGGCCAATATGAGGTCAATTCTGAGCAATACTCATTGATCAGAAACCCGGGCAGAGTTTGGTATCCAAGTCCACCCGTACGCTTTTATGGATTCCCTGATGAGGTGGTCAACTACTATAAAAACTCGGAATTTGTCCAGGATCTGAATCTCGCCCAAGAAAAGCTATTTAAGTCCATATTCTATCTCGGACCATTGAGAATTAAAACGGAAAGACTGTACACTTGGGGCGGCATTACACCTGAAAGTGTTGGTTATTCAGGTGAACTTACCATCGCGGCCCTTCTTGCAAGCAAAAACAGAAAAATTAGCCTTGGGTATAAAAAGTTTACCAAACCTTTCGGGCAGATAATTGCCGCAAGCCTAAAATCCATGGGGCTAATTGATAATTTCAGGGTTGAAAAAATTGCTGAAAATCGCCAGGAATACGAAGTCAATGTCCAAACAAAAGGGTCAAAAGATTGGGTAGATCTCCCGGATGTCGGGTTTGGCATCACGCAGGTGTTGCCGGTTCTGGTTCAGTGTTTTTACGCGCCTCCCGGTTCAATAATTATCATGGAACAGCCGGAAATTCATTTGCATCCGAGTGCGCAATCTGCTTTGGCCGATGTGATGATTGATGTAATCAATTCTAGGGAAAACGGTGCGGCTAGAAATATTCAGTTGATCATCGAGACCCACTCGGAACATTTTCTGCGACGGTTACAACGCAGGATTGCCGAGGACGTGGTTACTCAAGAAAAAGTGTCGGCCTATTTCGCCAATATCTCCAAGACCCCCGCTACGCTTGAACCTCTTCAAATTGACATATTCGGCAACATCCAGAACTGGCCGGAAAATTTCTTCGGTGATGAGATGGGGGACATCACTGAACAAGCCAAAGCGGCCATGAAAAAACGGATGCAACAGAGCACGGAAAAGCCGGAGGCATCCAAATGAGTTTGCCGAAGAAATGCCTCGTGGACACGAATGTGCCGATTAACGCAAATCTTGCAAACGACCCGGCAACAATCCCTGACAACCTGGTTGCTTGCGTCCAAAGTTGTGTCGATGCCATTGACCATGTGATGAAAAAAGGTGAATTCGTTATTGATTCCGGTGATGAAATCTACAGCGAGTATTTAAACCACCTTTGCCTAAGTGGGCAAAAGGGGATTGGCAATGCTTTCATGAAGTGGGTTCACGACAATCGTTGGAGCCTGCCTGATTCCGACCGGGTAGCCATCTCCAAAAACGGCGACTCCTATGACGAATTTCCAGTCCATGACGGATTGGTAAATTTCGACAAATCGGATCGAAAGTTTGTTGCCGTGGCCAATGCACACGCGGATAAACCGTCGATATTGCAGGCCACCGACAGCAAGTGGTGGGGGTGGAAGGATGCCTTAGCTGAGGTTGGAATCGCCGTCCATTTCCTCTGTCCGAAATACGTCGAAGCAAAATATGCAGAGAAGATGGGGACGTGAAAGACGATTTTTTCAAATTCCCCTCCACGCCACATCTGGCAACGCTGGCTGGCGTTGATATCCGGAGTGACAAGGTGCTGTCGGAATCGGAGCGTGATGAATTCCTGCAGCACGACCTTGTTGTCGAGGAAAAGGTAGATGGCGCGAATCTGGGAATCTCTTTTGATTCGGAAGGAAATATTCGAGCACAGAACAGGGGCGCATACCTGCATTTACCTGGATCTGGTCAATGGAAAAAACTTGGCGACTGGTTGACGCCACGGACCGATACGCTGTTTGAGCATCTTTCCGACCATTTCATACTCTTCGGGGAATGGTGTTATGCCCAGCACTCGGTTTTTTATGACCGTTTGCCGGATTGGTTCCTTGGTTTCGATGTTTATGACAAACGATTTGGCCGATTTCTATCTTCAAAACGCCGGGATGATCTCTTTACGAAAATGGGCGTTGCTCAAGTTCCTGTCCTCGCACGCGGACACTTCGCATACCCGGAAGTGCAAAAATTCCTATCGACATCAAAACTCAGCGATCAGCCTGCGGAAGGCATCTATCTCCGATTTGACCAAGACGACTGGCTGGCGCAACGGGCCAAACTGGTTCGTCCGGCATTTATCCAGGCTGTGGAGCAGCACTGGTCACGCTCCGCCATCAGACCAAACCGGTTGAGACTGGAGGTTCAAGGATGAAATCTTCCAGCGTTGGTCAGGAGTGGCAATACAGCACCGTTCATAACAGCGCCTGCAAGATTATTGAAGAACAGACCTTGTGGGGGCAGACGGTGTGCCGTGTCTGGTTGCCGAACCAGGACGCGGTGGTGCGCGTGCCCCGCTCCGCCTTACGGCCGCTGAGTGCCGACCTGCAGCCGGAGATCGAGGCTGGACGCATTGCCTATGTGGCCGCCGCAGCCAAGGTCGCCGAGGTGCTTGAAGGCGCCACTGAGGGCCATATATTGCTGGCTCCCATGGAGTCCAACGTCATTCCGCTGCCGCACCAGATCCACGCCTTGTCCCGTGCCATCTCCGGCGACCGCGTGCGCTACCTGCTGGCCGACGAGGTGGGTCTCGGCAAGACCATCGAGGCCGGGCTGGTCATGCGCGAGCTCAAGCTGCGCGGGCTGGTTCGGCGAATCCTGGTCGTCTCTCCCAAAGGTATCGCTACCCAGTGGGTGGCGGAAATGCAGACACATTTCAACGAGCAGTTCCAGCTCGTGCTGGGCGACGACATCGGCACATTGCAACGCCTGGCTCCAGGGGCGGATCACCGGAGCTCAGCCTGGTCGATGTTTGATCAGGTCATCGTCTCCCTGGATTCGGTCAAGCCCATGGACAAGCGGCGCGGTTGGACCGCCGAGCGCGTTGCCGAATACAACCGCAGCCGGTTCGAAGATCTGATTACCGCCGGTTGGGATCTGGTGGTGGTGGACGAAGCGCACCGCCTGGGCGGCAGCACCGATCAGGTCGCCCGCTACAAACTCGGCAAGGGCCTGGCGGAGGCCGCGCCCTATGTGCTGCTCCTTTCGGCTACGCCCCACCAAGGTAAGACCGATGCCTTCCATCGCTTGATGAACCTGCTGGATGACGACGCCTTTCCGGATATGGACAGCGTCTCCCGCGAGCGGGTGGCTCCGTATGTCATCCGTACCGAGAAGCGCAAGGCCATTGATGCCGACGGCAAGCCGCTCTTTAAACCCCGGCGCACGCAGATGGCCCCGGTTGCCTGGGAGAGCCGCCATCACCTGCAGCAGCTCCTCTACGAGGCGGTGACCGACTATGTGCGCGAGGGCTACAACCAGGCCCTGCGCGAGAAGAAGCGCCACATCGGCTTTCTGATGATCCTGATGCAGCGCCTGGTGGTTTCCAGCACCCGGGCGATCCGCACTACGCTGGAACGACGACTTGCTTTTTTAGGGGCGAGTGGTGAGGGATTAGGGGCGAGACTGGCAGATTCTGACTCGTCCCTCGTCCCTGACCCCTTGTCCCTTTCAACCGAGGATTGGGAAGATATCGACGGACAAGAGCAGCTTGAGCTGGCGTTACAGCTTGATGCGATAGAAAACGAAAAATCCGAGGTTGAACACCTGCTCGAAGCGGCGGTCCGTTGTGAACAGGCTGGACCGGATGCCAAGGCCGAGGCGTTGATCGAGTGGATCTACAAGCTGCAAGCCGAGGAGAACGAACCGGATCTGAAGGTGCTGATCTTCACCGAGTTCGTGCCGACCCAGCAGATGCTGAAGGAGTTTTTGGAAGCCCGGGGAATCTCGGTGGTCACCCTGAACGGCTCCATGGCCATGGAGGAACGTGGGGCAGCCCAGGATGACTTCCGCAAATCGCACCGTGTATTGGTCTCCACCGATGCGGGCGGTGAGGGTCTGAACCTGCAGTTCGCCCATGTCATCATCAACTACGACATTCCTTGGAACCCGATGCGGCTGGAGCAGCGTATCGGCCGCGTGGACCGTATCGGCCAGCCCAAAACCGTACAGGCGATCAATTTCGTATTTGAGGATTCAGTCGAGTTCCGGGTCCGCGAAGTGCTGGAGCAGAAGCTCTCGGTGATCTTCGACGAGTTCGGCATCGACAAGACCGGCGACGTGCTCGACTCGGCCCAGGCCGGTGAGTTGTTCGAGGATGTGTTCGCCTCGGCCATCCTTAATCCTGACGGCATCGAAACCTCCGTCGATCACACGGTGGCCAGGATTCGGGATGAGATTCAGCAGGTGCGCGAGTCCTCCGCCATCTACGGCATATCCGAAGAGCCGGATGTGCAAACCGCTGAGCGTCTGCGCTCGCATCCGCTGCCCCACTGGGTGGAACGGATGACGGTGGGCTACCTCAATTCACACGGCGGCGCAGCCAGTCGCAAGCGCTCATGGTGGGATCTGAATTGGCCGGATGGCCAGGAACACCGCAAAGCCGTATTCAGCGCTCGGGAAGCGGATCGTCTAACCGACGCAACCCTGCTCAATCTCGAAAACAGCCGTGTCCGTGGTCTTGCCCTGAACCTGCCCCAGGTCGCGGCAGGTCAGCCATTGCCGTGCGTAACCGTAAGCGGGCTGCCAGCCAGCATCTCCGGACTCTGGGGGCTCTTTGAGATCCGCCTTCAGACCGGAATGCACCAGAAGACACAACTCCTACGCATCCCCATGGTGCGACGTGGCTATATCAGCGTGTTCCTGAGTGAGGAAGGCAAACTGTTTCTGCCCACGGCCCGGCATATCTGGGATGCGCTGCAGACAGCGGAAGCCGAAGTGCAAGCCACCCTCGGGCAGGATGAATCCATCACCGCCCATGAGCGTTTGCAGATTGCTGCCGAACAGGCCGGACAGGAGCTGTTCGACACATTGCAGCAGGCGCACATAGTTTCGGTGACCCGGGAAGAAGAACGCGGCATGGTTGCTTTCGCTTCTCGGCGGAAGGCTATTGAGCGAGTGGGGTTGCCCGAAGTGCGCCAGTACCGTCTGGCCCGCTGCGCTGCTGAGGAAAATGAGTGGCGGCATGAACTGCAATCAGCGCGGCAGATCGTACCGGAAATCCGGTCGCTGCTGATGCTGAAGATTGAGAGAACCACGAATGGACACGAATAAACACGAATTGTTGTTGAAGGATGAGGTGTATCAGGTTGTGGGCTGTGCCATGGAGGTATTAAATACACTTGGCCATGGCTTGCTTGAAAAACCTTATGAAAATGCGTTGGTCGTGGAGTTCGGGTTGAAAGGAATTCCATGCCGCCAGCAAACCCGCTTCCCTGTTATCTACAAAGCCGTTGAGGTTGGAGAATATATCCCAGACCTGATCGCCTTCGAAAGTGTCATCATCGAAACGAAAACGATTGAGCTTATCACAGATATCGAGCGTGGGCAGGTCATCAACTACCTGAAAATAACTGGGCTGCGTGTTGGTGTGATCCTCAATTTCAAGCATGCAAAACTCGAATGGGAGCGGATCGTTTTATGAAATCCATTTGTGTCGATTCGTGTTTATTCGTGGTTCAACCAGGAGGCGCTCAATGAGTAGTTGGCGAGACGCCATCCTGAATGACTTCGTTCCCAACGTCAGCAAGCTGACCCTGGTCGCGGACCCGGATTGTCTGCTGACCGAGGAGAAGCTGGCCTTGGAGCTTCGCGGGCGCGGGTTCGACCTGATCGAGTTCAGTGATCCGGTCGAATTCAGATACGCCTATGAGTCAAAGTACCGTTCGATATGGGACCGGGGTGAGCACACCGATCTGGTGGTAGTCCTCCGCTTGCAGGATGCGGAGCTGGAATCCCTGCCTTACGACCTGCTCCAGGCGGGCCGCAAGCTTTCATTCAACCTGGGGGATCTCTTCCCCAACCTGAGCTACCCGGTCATCGAGAAGCTCGACCGGAGCCTGCTGGACGCGCTATTCGAGGCCCAGCGCAAGTCGCCGCCGGATCGCATGGGCGACAACGCCACCAAGGATTTCATCCTCCGTCATGTGTTCGGCATTGCGGCGGAACTGATTGGGGGCGAGGTGGAGCTGCTTCGCGCCTTGCTGCGCCTGCACTACGGAAAAACCAGACTCCCCGATATCCTGGTCCATCGCCTGATCCAATCCCTTCAACTCGCCCCTCGCCCCTCGTCCCTCACCCCTGATTTCAAAGCCTGGCCGCTCTCTGAAATCGTTCCGGACGATGAGGCGTTCTTCGCCTTTTTGCAGGAACGCTGGCCGCTATTTCTTTCACGGCTAGGCAGCGCTCATCAGGTACGGGAGGATTCGCCGGAATACGGCCTCAAGTATCCCGGCCCTGATCGCCTGCCGTTCGACCATCAGGACATCAAGGTCTACATCGACAACCTGTTCCTGGAGGGGAAACTCAGCCCTGTCGAGGCCAAAGGCATTGAAGTGGATGCCGGGTCCTGGGTCCGAAGCGGCATCGCCACCTCCGGCGTGGACGATGACGAGCTGCGGATCTCTCGCTTGTTTGGCCTTGTCGAGAAGGAACTGCCCACTGCGGAAGCGCGTTACTCGGACTGGACCGCCTTTGCGTTGAAATGGGCCGAACTTTCTTTGCTGGTTCATTGTGGCAACAGCACCGAGTATCAGACCCGGCTCAGGGAAATCGGCGATGCACTGAACACGACCTTTGCCGCTTGGCTGGCCGACCACTACTCCAGTCTGATCAACTTGCCGCCGACCAATCCGGCCATGCTCCACCATGTGCCGCGCCGCCTGGCTCGGGATATCGAGGATTCGGGTAGTAGCCGTGCCGCTCTGATCGTGGTTGACGGCCTAGCCCTCGATCAGTGGGTGACCATCCGCCAGCTTCTGCAAAAACAGGATGCCAATCTGGTCATGCGCGAATCCGCGACCTTCGCCTGGATTCCGACGCTGACCTCGGTATCGCGGCAATCGATCTTCTCGGGCAAGCCGCCGCTCTATTTCCCGTCATCCATCAACTCGACCAACAGCGAAGAGAAACTCTGGAAACAGTTCTGGGAAGGCCATGGCCTGTCCCGACTGGATGTCGCCTACCAGCGAGGTCTTGGCGACGGCGATGCTGCGGGCGTCCTCGACTCCGCAATCCACCCCGGAAAGACCAAGGTGGTGGGGTTGGTCGTGGACAAGGTGGACAAGATCATGCACGGCATGCAACTCGGCTCGGCCGGGATGCACAACCAGATCAAGCAGTGGTGCCATGCAGGATTTCTTTCCGCGATGGTCGGCCAACTCCTGGATTACGGCTATGAGGTCTGGCTGACGGCCGATCACGGCAACATCCAATGCGACGGTAAAGGCCGCCCGTCTGAAGGTGTGATTGCCGAAACTCGCGGCGAGCGTGTTCGTGTCTATCCCACGCCGGAACTCCGCGCTCAGGTGGCTGGGGCCTTCCCGTTTGCCCACGAGTGGCAGCCGGTCGGGTTGCCCGCAGATTATTTCCCCCTGGTGGCCGGTGGCCGCGACGCATTCGTGAACCCGGGAGATGCCATCGTAGGTCACGGCGGTGTAGCCATCGAAGAAGTCATCGTGCCCCTTGTAAAGTTTGAAAGGAGAACACGGTGATGGGTAAACGACATGAAGCCATCGGCATCAAGCAGACGATCCGTTTCGAGTGGATGCAGAAGGCAGCCAATCTGCTGCTGGCAGGACTCGACGCCAAAACCATCCGCCAGGAGCTGCATGAGTTCCTCGTGGACAGAAAAGGCAACGGCTCCGAAGGCGAACGAAGCGATCAGACCCGGACCTTTGTCGTCAACAATCTGATGAAGATCTGGGTCTCTCCTGACCCCGAGTTGATTCCATTCCGGGATGCCTCGCTGGCGTTTCTAAGGGACAACCCGTCCATGGCCCTTGTGGTCCACTGGGGGATGGTTTCGGCCGCATATCCGTTCTGGTTCAATCTGGCCCGGCAAACCGGTCGCCTTTTGGCGCTGCAGAACCAGGTGACGCACAAACAGGTCATCAATCGCATGAAGGAGCAGTATGGAGACCGAAGCACCATTTCTCGCGAAGGCCAGAGGGTCATCCGGTCTTTTGTGGGTTGGAAGGTCTTGCGAGATGCGGATGCAATTGGCTGCTATAAGAATGGCAATGCCAATCTCATCGTCGACCCTAAACTGACTCTGTTACTGTTCGAGTCGGCCCTTTTGGCAAACCCAGAGGCGAAATCCCCGTTGGCTCTCCTTCAAAACAATCCAGCCTTTTTCCCCTTTCACATTTCCACATTGACAGGTTCCCAGATTTCTCAAAATAACGACAGGATTGAAGTAATCAGTCACGGTCTGGACGAAGTCCTGGTGAGATTGAAGTAATTCATGCTTAGGGAGTTAACAATGGGTGAGGGAATTCCCCTCGAAATTCTAAGAGAGAATATTCAATATCTCTATAGCGCATATCCTCCGGATAAAGAGGTTATGGAATTCCATGGTCCGAAGCCAATTTCGTTTCGAAGGAGTAAAAAAGACCTCCAGTTGATCACCGAATTCATAGAGTGTCAAACAGCTGAGATTCCATGGATTTGTACCGAGGATATTTCAATTCGAATTGAGTGGATGATCAATGATCGTGATCGATATGAAAGCGATTCTGTTCCTGATCTTGATAATATTGTAAAGCCAATCCTCGATTCTCTGTGTGGGCAGAAAGGCATTATTATTGATGATTGCCAAGTGGTGGATTTTAGCGCTTCCTGTCTAGGCCTAAAATAAGCGAGGTTGCCCTTTAAAAAAAGGGGACAGGTTCGTTTTC
>CALLYA010000482.1 GCA_937875495.1 uncultured Verrucomicrobiota bacterium | reverse complement strand
TCGCCCCCAGGCAATGGTTGCCGATCCGTCCGATCATTGTCTGAATCGGGGTCGGAATCGGAATCGGAATCGATCCCTGTTCTGCTTGGCACCTGGCCCTCATGGATCCCTCAAACTTCGCTGCCGAGTTGCATCAGCACCGCAATCCAAAGAAAACCCGGCGATGCCTCGCGGCTTCGGGAAGTCCAATGGGAACGCCGCATGCACCACCACCCGCGGCCGCCCCGCTTGCGTCGGATCCTCGAATGCCAGCCTCCAGGCGTGAAGCCCCAGCCTCGGAGATTCTTGAATCCATGGCGAGGCCGGCATCGATACTCCCGAGGCACGACGGATGTATTCGTCCGGTGCCGTGCCATAGATCAAGTCTCCCACAATCGGGATTCGGAGATGCGCGAGATGACACCGGATCTGATGCGTCCTTCCCGTGCGCGGCCTGCACGCCATCCAAATCATACCACCGTCCACCCCGAGCACCCGAACCTCCGTTACCGCCGCTGCCCCCTCGCCCTCGGCAACAACCGCACGCTTGACCCGGATCGGACTCTCGGTGTCCATCCCGATCGGGGCGTCAATCACAAAATGGTCACCAGGACCCAGCCCCAGCCCGCCGGAGGTGTAAGAAATCGCAAGATAGGTCTTCTCCACCTCCCGTTTCCCAAAGAGCCGCCCCAGCAGTCCCGCCGCCTCGGCATCACGCCCCAACAATACAAGCCCGGAGGTGACACGATCCAAACGATTCACCGGATAGACCGACTCGCCCAACGCCCAGGCGATGTTGTCGATGAGATTCGGCTGCGAAAACGGTCGCGTTCGATGAATCAGTAGCTGGACCGGCTTGGTCACCACCAGCCAGCGGTCCCTCACAACAATCACATCAACCCCGGGAAAGAGAGAGGGCTCCCTGAGAAGTCCACATGTAATGTTGATCTTCCCCACGGAAGCCCTCGCTCTCCTGATCCACCCGCCGATATGTCCGCTCATCGTCTGAATTCCGAAATCGAAATCGAAATCGAAATCGAAATCGAAATCGGCCCCTGCTCGGTGCAACGCCAGGCCAGCAACCACCGCATCAATACGGCTGCGCTACCCGGTTTCTCCTGTCCGGATCCCAGTCCGCGGCCTTTCCATACCGAGCCCGAGCGTGCTTCGCCCTCTACCCTATCGAGCGACCCTTACCCCAGCTCCGGATAGAGCGGGAATTCCGTGGTCAACGCCATCACGTCACCAGCCACCTGAGCCAATACCGCATCGTCCTCCGGCGCCCAGGCAACCCGCGCTATCGCATCCGCAATCCGGTCCATCTCAGGTTCCTTCATTCCGCGAGAGGTCACCGCGGGGCTGCCGATGCGAATGCCGCTGGCATGGAAGGGGCCACGCTGGTCGTACGGAATCGCGTTCTTGTTGACCGTGATCTTCGCCTCGTCCAACCGCGTCGCCAACGCGCGCCCAGTCAGGTCGTCGGAGACGGAGGTGAGATCCACCAGGAAACAGTGGTTGTCCGTACCCCCAGAGACAATTCGGACCTTGTGGTGTGCGAGACGACCCGCCAACGCGGCCGCATTGCGCCGCACCTGCTGCTG
Source organism: uncultured Verrucomicrobiota bacterium (assembly GCA_937875495.1). Taxonomy (GTDB): domain Bacteria; phylum Verrucomicrobiota; class CALLYA01; order CALLYA01; family CALLYA01; genus CALLYA01. The sequence continues at coordinate 10,584 of CALLYA010000482.1, read as the reverse complement.
GTAGGTCTTGAACTCAGGCTTGAGCGCCTCCCCAAGACAGACCGCCTTCGCCGCAATCACATGCATCAACGGCCCCCCCTGGACACCCGGGAAGATCTGCATGTCTATCGCCTTCGCATGCTCCTCGCGGCAGAGAATCAGGCCGCCGCGCGGACCGCGCAGGGTCTTGTGGGTCGTCGTGGTCACCACATCGCTGTAAGGGATCGGAGAGGGGTGCTCACCCGCCGCAACCAGGCCGGCGATGTGCGCCATGTCGACCATCAACAGCGCGTCCACACTGTCGGCAATTTGACGCAAGATCGGGAAGTCGATGATCCGACTGTATGCACTCGCTCCCGCAAGGATCATCTTCGGCCGATGCTCCTGCGCCAGTTGCGCCAGGGCATCGTAGTCGATCTGCTCCGTTTCGCGCGAGACGCCGTACGGAACGATCTTGAAGAAACGTCCGGAAAAATTGAGCTCGTGCCCGTGCGTGAGATGCCCGCCGTGGGCGAGATTCATCGCCAACACAGTGTCGCCCGGCTCCAAGAGCGCATAGTAGGCGGCCATGTTCGCCGTGCTGCCGGAATGCGCCTGCACGTTTACGTGCTCCGCCCCAAAGAGCTCCTTCGCACGCTCGATCGCCACCGATTCCGCCTCGTCGACAAACTCACAACCACTGTACCAACGCTTGCCCGGATACCCCTCCGCATACTTGTTGGTCAGGACCGAGCCCTGCGCCTCCATCACCGCCAGACTGGCAAAATTCTCGGAGGCAATCAGCTCGATGTTCTGACGCTGTCGAACCAGTTCACTCCGGATCGTCGCGGCCAGCTTTGGATCCTCGCGGGTCAAGGCGTCGCCCCCGCTATAGGCCAACCCATCCATCTTATCGAGCCGCCTGGTATGCCGATCTCCATCAAAACCGGTCTCCAACCAGATCGTCGTCAGGGCCTCGGCAAGGTCAGCCCCGTCCGGCGTCCCCTCGAAATCCACGGCACCAAAGACCAGCACGTTTGCATTGTTGTGCAACCGGCTCAGAATCGTGCTCTCACGCTCATGCACGAGCGCCGCCCGAATCCCCCGGATCTTATTGGCCGACATGGACATCCCGATGCCGGTCTTGCAGATCAAGATCCCACGCTCCGCCCGTCCATCCAAGACCGCCGCGGACACCGCACCCGCGTAGTCAGGATAATCCACCGAGCTGGATGAATGCGTGCCCAGGTCGAGGACCGTCAGCCCTCGCGCCTCCAGCCGCTTCACGAGCTCGGACTTCAATGCAAATCCGGCGTGATCCGCCCCGATCGCAACACGCCGAGGGGCCTGAACTACTTCTGAATCATATGGTTTCATCTGCAGACCGTGTCTTTTCAATAAACTCCAACAGACTGGGCAGGGCCGCCGCAATCTCATCGCGACAGCTCCGGTACGTGGAAATCCCAAACCCAATCGGATCAGCCACGTCAGGCGAATCCGATGAACCCAAGAATTCCTTCACTAAAAAGGTCTTCTCCGCAGCTGTGGGCCGCATTCGACCAATCGCACTCTGGTGCGTGCGCGTCATCACAAATATGTAATCCGACTGATCAATCAGCCAACTGTCCAACAGCCGACTCCTCTGACCGGAAATATCGACTCCGATCTCCGACATCACCTGAACGGCGTGCGGGCTCGGAGGCTCCCCATCAAAGGCGGAAAGGCCGGCCGATTCGACCTGAATGTCGAATCGATCGCGGACGTGATGCCGGAACAGGCCCTCCGCCATCGGACTGCGACAGATATTGCCAGTGCAAACAAATAGGACGTTGATCGGCGGTTTGTTCGTGTCGGTCATCCTTGAGCCTCTCTGCCCTCGGGGGTTCCGAGAACATCCTCAATCTGCGCATCGGAAATGGGTCCCTTTCGCAACATCCTCCAGCGCAAAGGCCAATTGGTCAAATCAACCACGGAGGAGGCCGCGCCGCCACCTTCCGGTCCACCCTCAATCAAGAAGGCGACTTCCCCGGCAAATGCCTCGGCTATCGCGTTCGCTTCCATCAGTGGCGGTTCCCCACTGCGGTTCGCACTCGTAACCCACATCGGCTCTCCAACCGCGGCAAGCAGCGCCAAAGCCAACGGATGCTTCGGTATCCTCACCCCTATCGAATCCGCACCGGCCGGTAATACCATCGTTAACGGACCGGGCCAGAATCGCGCCGCCATTTGCGAAATCGCATCCGGTAACGCGGGCCACCAGCGACGAAGGGCGTCGACATCAGCCACCTGCACCGGCAAAGGCGCGGCCTCCGGCCGGCCCTTCGCCCGGAAGATCCGTTCGCGGACCCGCTCGTCGCCATACAACCCAGCCAGCCCGAATACCGTTTCCGTCGGAAACACAACAAGCCCCCCGTGCCGAATCTCCCGCGCGACCGCGGAGAGATCCGTCCCGGGGACCCATGGAATCCGTTGCACGTCCGTTGCCACTCCGCTCATCAGCGTCGAAACCGCAAGGCCTTGAGACCGCGAACCAGATCGACCGCACGCTGCAACACGGAATCGCGGTCCAACCCGAATCGCGCCTCCTGCTCCAACTGCTCGGCCTCCAGATCCATCACACGCTGACGCTCACGATCGGCTTCCGTCGTCTCCGCCGCACCACGCGGAATCGAAAGCTCCTCCTCCAGCGAGAGACCGTTTTCCTCACGCGCCTCCTCCAATGCCTTGGCCAGGGCGGACTCCTCTTCAGTCTCCACCCCCGTCCGCTTCAGCATCAGCGCGAGCTCAAGCATGGGATCGATCTTCGCCTGGATGTCAGGCTGCAGCCCGTCGGGAAAAGAACTCCGACCCGAGGCAAACACCAGCTTGCTCGTGGCGATCTCCGCACTCAGCCCGTTCGCAAACGTCACAGGCTCATAAGTCGCCCCGACTCCGGCCGTCACACGACCTACCGTCACTGCGTCACAGAGATCGTACAAACCACCCGCCAACGCCTCACCAGCATCCGCGGTGCGATCATTGACCACAACCACGACCGGAACCTCGGCCAGCTCCGCAGGCTCCGTTTCGGAGGTGAACCGACGGGCGTTCGCACCTTCCACCGAGAAGAGCTCCTCGCCAGGCGCCGCAAACAGATCCAAAATCCGGCCCGCACCGTCCAAATCCTCAGAGGTCAAAAAGCGTAGGTCCACAATCAAGGCGCCCACCCGTGGCTCGCCTACCTCCGGATGCGCCCAGCCCTTGAGAATCTCCCGCAACTGATCGGCCTGACCCGACTCCGCCGGCTCCAGCCGGCCTAGGAAGAGATAGCCGACATCCGGAGGCAGGATCTCATGATAAAACCCCAACCGATCCAGATCCGCTTCCGGCAATGCCACCGTCTCCACCTGTTCCACCAGCGGTTCGAACCCGCGCGCGCCCGTTCCGAGACTCTCCAGAACCCCGACGATCGCCGCGGACTCGACCTGCTCGTGAGCCCAGTCCGACGCATCCACATACTTCTCGCGTAAGGCCTTGATCGCGGCGTCCAGCCCGGCGAAATCGGTCGTCTGAGCAGTGGTCAGCGACGGTGTCAGTGCCAGCAGCGTCGCCGCACACACGCCAGTGGCGATTCGCAAAGCGGAGTTCCTATTCATTGGGATGTGGTTCATGATCGACCCATCTCCTGGATGTCCTTGTCTGATTGTAAGACCCGCCGCTTCATATCCTCGCGAGTCTCTTCCAAAACCGCCCTCAGAGCGGGCTCGCCCAGAGCGATGATGCGGGCAGCCAGATGCGCGGCGTTGCGGCCGCCCGCCTTGCCGACCGCAAGCGTGCCGACCGGTACTCCCGGTGGCATCTGGACCGTCGAAAGCAGCGCGTCAAGTCCGCCCAGGAGGCCGCCGTCGGCCGGGACTCCCAGGACCGGTAAAAGTGTGTGGGATGCCAAGACGCCGGACAGATGCGCGGCCATTCCAGCAATCCCAATGATCACCTTCAGCCCCCTGCCCTCCGCCGAACAAACATATTCAACGGCCTGTTCAGGGGTGCGATGCGCGGAAAGAACGCGCGTTTCATATGGGATCCCCAACGCGGCCAGCGTTTCCCCGGCCGCCAGCGCGATCGCCTTATCCGAATCGCTGCCCATCACAATCCCAACCCAAACTTGCTTTGTCTCCATCGTCATCGCCGTCCTCCAACCCAGGATTCCAAACGCATCCGACATCCCATCCTACGGCAAGGCCTTGTCACCAATATCCTTACGATAATGCATGCCCTCAAACCTGATCTTCGCAGCACCGGCGTACGCCCTGGCCTGCGCCGCAGGAAGGTCCGCCCCCCATGCTGTCACCGAGAGCACCCGACCGCCTGCAGTGCGCCATTCCCCGGCCTGGTCAAGCATCGTTCCGGCATGGAATACCACGGTGTCCGGGTCGCTCGCAGCCTCCTCCAAACCTGTAATCGCTTTGCCCTTTTCATACGCACCAGGATACCCACCCGAGGCCAGGACAACAGTCACCACAACCGCATCCTTCCATCGCACATCCACCGCGTCAAGGGTCCGATCGTGACAGGCGGCCAACAGTAAACCCAGATCGGTCTCCAGCGCAGGCAGGATCACCTGCGCCTCCGGATCCCCCATTCGGCAGTTGTACTCCAAGACCCGAATCCCACGCTCGGTCAGCATCAAACCGGCATAGAGAAAACCGCGATAGTCCCAGCCCTCGCGACGTATCCCCTCCAGGGAAGGACGAAGCACCTGCTCCTCGATCTCCGCCATCAGTCGAGCATCAATCAGAGGCGTCGGGGCATACGCGCCCATCCCGCCTGTGTTCGGTCCTGTGTCCCCTTCGCCCACCGGCTTGTGGTCCTGCGCAGGCAACAGCCCGACGATATGCTCCCCATCCACCAACGCGATCAGCGAGGCCTCCTGCCCAACCAGGCACTCCTCAATGATGACCTTGTTGCCCGCCTCGCCAAAACGTCTGGTCTCCAGACACTCCCGCACCGCCGCCTCCGCCTCGGCAAGCGTGTGCGCGACCGTGACCCCCTTGCCCGCCGCCAGCCCGTCCGCTTTGACCACAACCGGCGCGCTCCGCCCCCGGAGGTAGGCCAGCGCATCCTCCAGCCTCGAAAACTCCTCGGATTCAGCCGTGGGAATGCCGTACCGCTGCATGAACGCCTTGGCGAAGCTCTTGCTGCCCTCCAACTGCGCACCGATCGAATCCGGCCCAATCACACGCAGGCCGGCGGCGCGAAAGCGGTCGACCAGTCCCGCACAGAGCGGCGCCTCCGGTCCCACCACCGTCAGATCGATGGCATGCTCCATGGCCCACGAACAAAGCCCCGCAATGTCACCCACTTCGATCGCAACCGGCTCCGCGATGTCGGACATCCCGTCACTGCCGGGGGCACAGAAGATCTGTTCCACCACCGCCGACTGCGCCAGTTTCCAAACCAACACGTGCTCCCGTCCACCCGATCCAATCACCATTACCTTCATGCACGCCTCTCTCTGTGGCCAACCACCTCACCCGCACGGACGCTCCCGATCACTGACCCGAAATAGGTCGAACCTGTTCATTAATGCAGAAAATGCCGTCTCCCCGTGAAGACCAACGAAACACCTCGCCCGGCACAGAGCTCGATCGTCTCTTGGTCGCGTACCGACCCACCCGGCTGGATCACCGCTCGCACGCCCTGATCCAGGGCCAGCTTCGGCCCGTCCGCAAACGGGAAGAACGCGTCCGAGGCCAATACCGCCCCCCGCGCCTTCTCCCCCGCATGCCGCAGACAGATCTCCACCGAACCGACTCGGCTGGTCTGCCCAGGACCAGAGGCGATCAGACAGCCGTCCCGTACCAGCACGATCGCGTTCGACTTCACATGACGTACCAGCTTCCATGCCAGATCCAGGTCGGTCTTCAATCCTTCGTCCAGGGCAGGCCCCGCCTTGAGCTCCCAGTCCGCGGCACGTTCCTGCGCTAAATCCGGTTGCTGCGTCAAATACCCACCGGCAACACGCCGAATCACCAAATCCTTCGCTGAGGGAATCCCCGCCGGCATCTCGATCAGACGCAGATTCTTCTTGCGCGCCTGGATCGATGCCAAGGCGTCCGGCTCGTAGCCCGGGGCCATCACGACCTCGAGAAAGGTCTCGCACAACGCATCGGCCAAGCCTTGGTCAACCGTGCGGTTCACCGCCACGATCCCACCGAATGCCGATTGCGGATCGCTCTCATAGGCACGCCGATACGCCTCGCCAATGTCGCTGCCGACCGCCGCACCGCAGGGATTGGCGTGCTTCACAACCACCGCGAACGGCTGCTCGAAATGCTGCGTCATCGACCAGGCGGCGTCCGCATCCATCAAATTGTTATAGCTTAATTCCTTGCCATGATGCTGTTTCGCACCCGCCAGCCCCGAGACCGCCGCAAGCGGATCACGATAGAAGGCGGCCGCTTGGTGGGGATTCTCACCATACCGCAACCCCTGGGCACGACGCATCGGCAGACTCAGCAGTTCCGGGAAGAGGGCCTCCGGCTCGGCACGCTCCGTCAACACCCGGGCAATGAGCCCGTCGTAAAAGGCCGTGTGCCGAAAGACCGCAGCGGCCAACCGCAGCCGCGTGGCGGCGGAGAGCGCTCCATCCCGGGTGCGCATCTCCTCCAAGACGGCATCGTAGTCCTGCGGGTCGACAACCACCGCCACATCCGCATGGTTCTTCGCCGCCGCACGAATCATGGTCGGCCCGCCGACGTCGATCTGCTCCACCAAATCTTCAAAGGCGATGCCGGGTTTGGCCGCGGCTTCCTCGAACGGATACAGGTTCACTACCAACAGGTCGATCGGTTCAATCCCATGGACACGCGCCTGTTCGCAATGCGCCGGGTTGGATCGTTGAAAAAGTAGCCCACCATGGATCTTGGGATGCAGGGTCTTGACCCGTCCGTCCATCATCTCCGGAAACCCGGTGTACTCCTCCACCAGCCGCACCGCAATGCCGGCCGCCTGGAGCGCCTTGGCCGTCCCGCCCGTGGACAGGATCTCAACACCCATCGATACCAATCCCGAGGCCAATTCCAACAAGCCCCGCTTATCCGATAGGCTGATCAGCGCACGCGAAATCTTCCGATCCATCTCTCCATCCTCTCTGTTCCGTCCCCAACACCAGCGGCAACTGCCCTCCCGATGGGATCAATCAATTCCCTCCAGCACGACCCGGGCACCCTGATCCTCAACGACCTCTCCCAACTCCAGGATCTCCTCACCGGCTTCCCTCATCGCAATCCGTACCTCTTCCGCCTGGACCGGATCGACCACAACGACCATCCCCACTCCCATGTTGAAGACATCGTACATCTCCCGATCCTGCACTCCGCCCTCGCGCTGCAATAGCTTGAACAGCGGCGGCACCGGCCAGACCCCGGGATATACCCTCGCCGTCAGTCCGGCAGGAATGACCCGGCAGAGATTGCCGGGAATCCCCCCGCCCGTGATGTGGGCCAGGGCGTGGATGCCCATCCGTCGCTCCAACAAGGGCAACAACACCGGTCCATACGGCCTGTGAATCGCCAGAAGCGCGTCGCCGATCGTCGCCCCACCCAACTCCTCGACACGCGCCCACGGATCCAGGCCCATTTGCTGAAAGACAATACTGCGGGCTAGGCTGTAGCCGTTGGTGTGGAGCCCGCTCGAGGTCAGCCCAAGGAGCCGATCCCCCGGCTTTACCGAGCTTCCGTCCAACACCCAACGCTCGTCGACCAGCCCCACGACCGTGCCGACCAGATCGTAGTCCTCACCCTGATAGAGCCCCGGCATCTCGGCAGTCTCGCCACCAAGCAGCACACACCCATGCTCCCGACACGCCTTGGTCAGCCCCTGTACGACCTGGTGAAAGGCATTCGGGTCGAGATGTCCGGTCCCAAAATAATCCATGAAAAATAGCGGCCGTGCGCCCTGGACCAGGATGTCGTTCGCACAGTGGTTCACCAGGTCCTGACCGACCGTGTCGTGACGGCTCATCATGCGAGCCACCATCAATTTCGTCCCGACTCCATCCGTGCTCGCCACCAATACCGGCTGCTCGCCCTCCCCTGGACGCAGCCGGAATAGACCGCCGAAACCACGCTCGTTCGGAATCACCGCCGGCGTGTGCGTGGAGTTGATCATCGCACCAAGCCCGTCGACCACCCGATCGTAAACCTCCAGATCCACACCGGCAGCCTGATAGCGAGATCCCTCTCGATTCCCCGGATTCCTTGGCTCACTCATGACGAACTCCTACCTGCTCCTTCAACCCCCAAACAACACCCGTACCTTCGAGAAACGCCCTACTCATGCAGGCTCCGGATCCTCGAAAATCTCGAACCCGAAATCCTCGATCATTGTGTTGGCCAGCATCGTCTTGCAGAGCCGCTCCACGAACTCCTGCGCCTTCTCCAACGTATCCAGACCGTTCTCGAGGCAAAGCTCAATAAACCGACCTTGGCGAATATCCTCAATCTGACGAAACCCCAGGCGCGCCACCGCCTCCTGTATCGCCTTGCCCTGGGGATCGAAAACAGACTGCTTGGGCATGATCCAAATGCGTGCTCGCTTCATGATCCAGCTCCTGATTCGGGTGAACCCGCCGTCCCTGTCGTCATTTTCATCCCGATCCCGAAAGACGGCTTCACCGCCCATCGGCTCGCAACCATCGCACTCCTAATCTTCAAGACCGACTCGCTGGAAAATCGAGTCGACCGCACGGAAGTGAAACTCTAAATCGAATATCTGATCCAATTCGTCCGCAGAAAAGTGCTCCTGAATTTCCGGATCCGCCATCAGCAGCTCCTTGAAGCTCCTGCCTGTGTTCCAGCTCTCCATCGCATTGCGCTGTACAATCACATACGCGTCCTGTCGCGGAAGCCCCTTGCGCGCCATCGCCAACATCACCTGCTGAGAGAAGATCAGGCCATGACTCATTTCGAGGTTGGCCAGCATCCGATCCGGATTGACCACCAGTCCGTCCACCAGCCAAAGCAACTTGTGGAGCATGTAGTCCAACAGCACCGTTCCGTCCGGAATAATCACCCGCTCCGAAGAGGAATGCGAGATGTCTCGCTCGTGCCATAGCGCCACATTCTCCAGCGCCGTTACCGCATACCCGCGGATCACCCGCGCAAGGCCGCAAAGCCGTTCACAGATGATCGGATTGCGCTTGTGCGGCATCGCCGAAGACCCCTTTTGCCCCTTCGCAAAGGGCTCCTCCGCCTCGCGTACCTCCGTTCGATGCAGGTGCCGAAACTCCAGGGCCCAACGCTCGACCGAAGAGGCCACCACCGCAAGGGCGGACATGTACTCGGCATGCCGATCGCGCTGCAGGATCTGCGTGCTGATGTTGGCCGGCCTCAATCCCAGGTTCTCGCAGACATGCTCCTCCACCAACGGCTCGATGTTGGCATGCGTCCCAACCGCCCCGGAAAGGGCGCCCACCGAGATCACCGAACGGGCCCGCTCCAGCCGCTCCAACGCCCGGCCGAACTCATCATACATCAAGGCCAGCTTCAGCCCGAACGTGGTCGGCTCCGCATGCACCCCATGCGTACGCCCCATCATCGGGACCCGCTTGAACTCTTTCGCCCTTCGCCCCACCACCTCCCGCAACCGCCGGACGTCCTCGATCAGGATCTCCGCCGCCTGACGCATGTTGTACGCCAGCGCGGTGTCAACCACGTCCGATGAGGTGAGGCCCATGTGCACAAACCGGCCGGCAGGACCGATGTTCTCGGCCACACAGGTGATGAATGCGACGACGTCATGGTGCGTCGTCGCCTCAATCTCATGGATCCGGTCGACATCGAATCGGGCGCGCTGCTTGATCTCCGCCAAGGCATCAGCAGGGACCTGCCCCAAGGTCGCCATCGCCTCGCAGGCCAGGACCTCCACCTTCAACCAGGTCTCAAAGCGTGCCTGGTCCGTCCAGAGGTCACGCATCGGGGAAAGAGAGTAACGCTCGATCATAGTTCAGCTTCCTTGAGTTGCAGGGCGAATCACCCTCCCATTCATCCTTCGAGGAGGGCGACGCAAAACCTTTATCATGAGCGCCCATGCCCCTAAACTCAAACCTAAAGGGAGGAGTTGGCGCTGCAGAGGCGATAGCGGGAAGTCGTCCGAAAAGGCGCAATCATCCAGGCAATCTGTAAGCCCAGGCCAGAAACGTACGGTTACACAGCGAAGCAGTACACGTTCCCGTACACGATGATGCGGCGAGCGGGGTACGAGTACGTGTACGTGTACGTGTACGAGTACGTGTACGTGTACGAGTACGTGTACGTGTACGAGGACAGGGGGTTGCCGATCAGTCCGATCCTTAATCGAAATCAAAATCGAAATCGAAATCGAAATCGGGATCGATCCCTGCCCTGTGTGGCACCTGGCTCTCGGAGGACCGTTGGTTCTCATGCCCGAATCCCATCACCCGTCCATTCGATAGCGAGCCCGATTCTGCTTCGGCATTGACCTTTTCGGACGACCAATAGCCCGGGTCAGAAACGTACGCGTACACAGCGAAGCGGTACACGTTCCCGTACACGATGATGCGGCGAGCGGAGTACGAGTACGAGTACGAGTACGTGTACGTGTACGTGTACGTGTACGTGTACG